>NZ_PNOT02000246.1 GCF_002879535.1 Mesorhizobium intechi | reverse complement strand
CTGTAGCTGCCGCCGGGGCCGCAGGCATCGGCAAATTGTCGAGCAAATGGCCTATCCGGAGTGTAAGCGTTGTCTACATAGAGATGTTCCGCGGAACGTCGCTGCTAGTGCAGCTATATTGGATTTTCTTCGTGTTGCCGCTGTTTGGTATAACGCTTCCGAACTTCACCGCCGGCTACATATCCGTCGGCCTCAATATCGGTGCCTATGGCGCCGAGATTGTCCGCGGCGCCATTGAGTCAGTTCCGCGCGGACAATGGGAAGCGGGAACCGCGCTGTCGATGCCGCACGGCGTGAGGATGCGCAGGATCATATTGCCGCAAGCGCTGGCGATCATGCTTCCGCCTTGGGGTAATCTCCTGATCGAGCTTCTCAAGGGAACCGCCCTGGTGTCCCTCATCTCGGTCGCCGATCTCATGTTCCAGACACGCCAGATCAATGCCTCGACCTATCTGTCGGCTCAGGCGTTTGGAACAGCTTTGATTATCTACTACATCCTTGCCAGGTTCCTCATAACCCCGATGATGCGCTGGGCGGAACGCTTGGTTGCCCGGAGGCTTGGAAGGGCATGACGTTCAACTGGCGCTGGGACTTCACGTAGGACATCCTGCCACAGTTGCTGTGGGCTACCCTCAACACGTTGATTGCGGCCGGGGTCGGGTATGCAATTGCTCTGGTCGGCGGCCTGCTGCTCGCTCTTGCGCCCCTCGACGACCGCCTTCTGGATCAAGATCCAGAGATTGTCTTCCGGCGCGGCTGAAGGCATCGGAGAGGCTCAGGTCTCTCGCCTTGCGAAGATGCTACCCGTGCCCTCCGCACCATTCCACCGATCTGCTCAGCGTATTAAGGCTTCCGTTTCGACGGTGCTCGCGCACGCAGGATCTCTGCGCTTGGGGGGGAGTTTTGCAGCTGCAACGCCCAAGAGCTGCGTTCTTCGCAGAAAGGAGCACTTAAAATGGCCTATCATACCTAATGCAAGCGTTTCTTGCTCGAACTGCAAGGAAGAACGCCCATCGCCGCCGAGAGGCGCGCGTTCAACAGAACAAGAAAAGGGAACAAAATGGAACGTATGATCAAGATTTTTCTGAGCATGGGGCTCGTCGTCGTTGGTCTGACGGCGCCCGCTTACACAGGTGACCTTGCTGATCGCGTGGCAAGCGGCAAGACAATTCGTCTCGGCTTTGCTTCCGAGCCGCCGCAGGCATATCCTGGTGAGGGCAACAAGCCTCTGGGGTACGTAAACGCCATCGCCGAAGGGGTTCTTCGTTCAATGGGTTACACCAATATCGAGCCTGTGGTGACCGATTGGGGTGGGTTGATCCCGGGGCTACAAGCCGGTCGGTTGGACTTAATTACAGGTGGCATGTATATTAATAAAAAGAGGTGCGACAACATAACATTCTCGGAGCCTGTTTCCAAAGAAACAGATGTCTTCATGGTCAAAACTGGAAATCCAGAACAAATCACTACATACAAGGATTTGGTGACTAAGAGTGCGACCATGGTGACTGGGGCAGGCTACGCTGGCATCGAGATCGCTAAGAAGCTGGGCGTGCCCGCATCGCAGATTATGGAGGTTCCAGGAGGTACCGAGATTCTTGCGGCGGTGATCGCTGGTCGAGCAGCCGCTGGTGTGACGTCTTATACAGTTGTCCAGGATATCGCCAAAAAATCTGGAGGGAAGGTGGAGGCCACCAATCCCGCCTTGATGCCGGAGGAATCGTCCGCTTGGATAGGTATTGGATTTAGGAATTCAGACAAAGATTTCGTGGCAAAATTCAATACCGAACTGAAGCGCTATCTCGGAACGCCTGAGATGATGAAGGCTGCGGCAGAAGATGGTTACGACGAGAAGGCGTTGCCAGGCGATACAACAACGGAATGGGTCTGCGCTCATCGCTGAAAACTTTTGTGCTAAAGGTGGGCAACTGCCTCTAGCACAGCCAATTTCAGCAGCAGCCGCTCTGCGAAAAACCAGGGATGACATATCGGAAAGTACGAGTCTAATCCGGAAACGGATCGTACGCACGGAGACCTTTGAGATGCCTAGTGAGACTGCGTTCTACACCACTCACGTTGAGCCATCATATCCTGCTGTGGCAACTGAGACCGTCATCGGATTGATAACCCCGTCCAACGACGTCCTCACAGAGCTTGAATTGCGCAGAATGATGCATGATGACATCATCAGCTTCTGTGCCGCCAGGATGAAGCATCACGAGCCCAGTACTGTCGAAAACCTCTGCCGCCATGTTGATGAGATCGCTAAGATTGGCGAGCTATTCGACCCGCCAGGTGTCGTCAAAGTATTCGCCTACGCCTGCACATCGGGATCAGCCATCATTTCGCAGAAAAGGCTGGAAGAGGAGCTACAGACAACCCGACCCGGGGCCTCCTTAACCTCACCGATGACAGGAGCTTTGCGCGCCTTCGACAGGCTCGGGGTGAAACGCATCGCCATGCTCACACCTTATATCGATCAGGTGGGCGCTGTCGTCACCGAGGCCCTCAGCAGGTCGGGTATTTCGGTCTGCGCGTCTGCTTCATTCCACTGCAAAAACGATTCCGACATCGCCGGACTTTCCCCGGAAAGTATCTTCGAGGCCTCTTGCTCGTTCAATACCTCTGAGGCTGAAGCTCTTTTCATCCCATGCACCCTCCTTCGGACCTCAAGCATAATCGACCGTCTGGAGGCGCGCCTCGGCAAGCCAGTGATAACTGCAAACCAGGCTATGCTGTGGGACGCATTGAGGCTCGCGCAATATGGGAAGCCAATAGTCGGCCATGGCCAGCTCCTGAAGCTGTAATCTTCAAGGGTGCTAGATAAGTTGTAAAACTGCCAACCCCGCCCTTTTGAACCACCCCGGGGGCATTGCAACCGCGGCCAACTTACCGTGAGAGGTTCGGCTCCAGAATAGCTGAGTCCGGCTCACAAACGGCCAATATTAATTAGGCCCGAGCCGCTGCAAGCCGCCCTAATGCTCTGCAGGCCCGAAACGCGCAAATGCGAAGGAGTCTCCCTAATGACTCACCAAGAGCGAAAGCCTGCGCTTCTTTTGACCGGCTCGGATCCGATAATGGGTAAACTGGAGGACTTCGATGTCGAGCGCAGAAGTGATCAAAAATTTCATCGATGGGGAGTGGAGAGATTGTTCGTCCGGCAAACGGATCGAGGTTGATGACCCTTCAAACGGGGAGACGGTAGCGGTTATCGCAGAAGCAGGACCTGAAGAAGTACAT
>NZ_PNOT02000155.1 GCF_002879535.1 Mesorhizobium intechi | reverse complement strand
GAATGAAACAATGCCGCCATGGATGCGGCATCGTGCCGACACAATCGGAGCCGACAAGACGCATCGATACGAAGGGGTTCGGGACATGACCAGCGCAGTGAAATTCCATGCCAACAGCGATGCCGGCGCATTGCCTGCGCGGCTGCGCCCGGCCGCCACCCATGCGCCGAAAATGATTGGCCAGGCTGCCGGGCCGTTCGATGTGCCCACCGACATCGGCAAGGGCCCCTCCCTGCGCGATGCCCTGATGACTGGTCTGCTGGTGATCTATCCGACGGCGGCGACCGTGGTGGCGATCGTCGCCGGACTGTTCCTGGCCAGCGCCAACGGCACCTGAAACCGCCCGCTTCGATGGTTCCCCATTTCTGATCGACGGATTGGGCATGCGACTGGGCTTCTCCCCGTGAACGGGGAGAAGGCAGCTACGTCGGCCGGTGGAATGCCTTGCGTTCCTTCTCGACCTGCTTGCGGCAGACACAGCCCTCGAGATGGTCATTGACCAGGCCCATGGCCTGCATGAAGGCATAGACCGTGGTCGGGCCGACAAAGCTCCAGCCGCGCCTCTTCAATTCCTTCGAAATCCGCACAGACACCGCCGTGGTCGGGTTGGCGCGCAAATGGGCTAGGTCGACGATTTCGGGCCGTTCCGCCTTGCCGGGTTCGAACTTCCAGAACCAGGCGGCGAGCGATCCGAACTCGTCGACCATTTCGCGGGCGCGCTTGGCATTGTTGATGGTCGAGACGATCTTGCCGCGATGGCGGATGATGCCGGCATTGCCGAGCAGGCGTTCGACATCCTTGTCGGTGAACGCGGCGACCTTGTCGAAATCGAAGCGGGCGAAGGCCTCGCGGAAATTCTCGCGTTTGCGCAGGATGGTCAGCCAGGACAGGCCGGACTGAAACCCTTCGAGGCAGATCTTTTCGAACAGCCTGCGGTCGTCGGCCACCGGCCGGCCCCATTCATGATCATGATAGTGCAGATAGTCGGGCAGGTTGCCGTGCCAGAAGCAGCGCACGACGCCGTCGGGGCCGGCAAGCAGGCCGGTGTTTTCATTGCTCATTGCGAAAGTCCATCCGTTAATGCGCTCTGGCGCTGCTTTTACCGTGGCTTTACCAGATTCCTGAACCCGGCGGTAACCACACCAAAAGGTTTACTGACAGAACCGCATTTTACGCATTCCGATTCATGTTTCGGTTGCTGCTTGCGCGCCAATGATCGCTGGACCGGGGAGCGTTTCCACCCGGTGTATCAGACGATCCAAGGTGCGTTTCCGATGAAGAGAGTTGTGTTTTCCGTGCTCGGCGCCATGGCTGTGTTTGCCGGCGTCACACCCTCGGCCGCTGGCGACCGCTATGCCGACAGGCCGCCGGTGATGGTGAGCCCCGACCTTTCCGCCCCCTGGGTGCTGCAGCTCGGCAATGCGCCCGGCATTGTGCGGCAGAACCGCCAGCAGCCGCGCCTGCGTGCCGCGCAACCGGCACAGCCAGACCGCGTGCAGACGGCGGCCGTGCAGGCGCCGGCGAAACGCATGGTCATGCGCCCCCAGATCAACCCGATCTACCTGCCGCAGGAAGTCGCCTATGACGGCCCGCAGAAGCCGGGCACGATCGTCATCGATACGACGCAGAATTTCCTCTATCTGGTCGAGAAGAACGGCAAGGCGCGGCGCTACGGCGTCGGCACCGGCAAGCCAGGCTTCGAATGGTCGGGCACGCACAAGATCACCAACAAGCGCGAGTGGCCGGACTGGCGCCCGCCGGCGCAGATGATCAAGCGCGAAGCCGCCAAGGGCCGCTATCTGCCGACCTATCTGGCCGGCGGCATCGAGAACCCGCTCGGCGCCCGCGCGCTCTATCTCGGCACGACCGAATACCGCATCCACGGCACCAACCAGCCATGGACGATCGGCGGCGCGGTGTCGTCGGGCTGCATCCGCATGCGCAACGAGGACGTGGTCGACCTTTATGAGCGGGTCAATGTCGGAACCACGGTCGAGGTGATATGATAGCCGCAGCGAATCACTGGAAGCACATCGTTTCCTGAAGTCGGAAGGGATAACGGGGGACGGGCCGTATGGGGATGCGGTCAGTCAGGAAGGGCAGCACGGGAAACCGCGCTGCCCTTCTTCTTTGATCGGCGTCCCGCAGTTGCGACAAAGCCCGCGTGGTTGCGTCGCGCAGAAGGCATGACGCTTCGCTTTCATGCTGCCATTTCCGATGGTCTTTTGCTATGTCGGCGCCAACGCAAGAAAAGAGTCCACCCCATGTCCCTGCCCGACGACAGCCGCTATCTCAGGGGCGGCCCTGTTGCCCAGCGCATCATCGTCGCCGTGCGCGAGGATGCGAAGATTGCCAAGGCCGAGGGTTTCCCGCCCAAGCTGATCTCGATCACCGTCGGCGATACCGATGCGGTGGATGTCTATGTGCGCAACCAGCGCGCCAAGGCGCAGCTTGCCGGCATCGATTTCGAGGAACGGCGTTTTCCCGCCACCATCACTTCGGGCGAACTGGAAGCGGCCATCCACGGGCTGAACGCCGATCCACGCGTCACCGGCATCATCATCCAGCGGCCGGTGCCGGCGCATATTTCGGTCAAGACGCTGCAGGCGGCGGTGCATCCGCTCAAGGATGTCGAAGGCATGCACCCGGCCTCGATCGGCAACATCGTCTACAACCAGCTCGATCTGGCGCCCTGCACGGCGGCTGCCTCTGTCGAACTGCTCAGGGAGACCGGCCTCGACCTCAAGGGGCTGGAAGTCGTCATCGTCGGCCATTCGGAAATCGTCGGCAAGCCGATTGCTTTTCTCTTGATGAGCGAAGGCGCGACAGTCACGGTCTGCCATCACATGACGCGATCGGTCGCAGCGCATGCGCGCCGCGCCGACGCGCTGTTCGTCGCGGTGGGCAAGCCGCGGCTGATCAAGGCCGACATGGTGAAGCCAGGCGCTGCCGTCATCGATATCGGCATCAATTCCGAGATCGGGCCTGACGGGACAAGCCGTATCGTCGGCGACGTCGACACCGACAGTGTGAAAGACGTGGCCTCCTGGATCACGCCGGTGCCGGGCGGCGTCGGCCCGATCACGGTGGCGATCCTGCTGCGCAACACGATGGTGGCGCTGAGCCGCCAGCACGCGCTGTACGAGTCGACCTACGGGACCGCGGACAGGCTGGCGGCGGAGTAGGCGCCGATCCCTACTCCGCGGCGATCAGGCTCTCGTCCTGGACGCCATCCGGCCTCGGCCCGCCATAAGCCCAATCGAGCAGTTTGATGGTGTGCACCACCGGCATGCTGGCGGCCGACGCGATCTGGGTGATGCAGCCGATATTGCCGGTGGCGACGATCGAGGCGCCTGTTGCCTCGATATTTCTGACCTTGCGATCGCGCAGCTTGGCCGAAATCTCGGACTGCAGGATGTTGTAGGTGCCGGCCGAGCCACAGCACAGATGGCCTTCGCGCGGCTCGCGAACGATGAAACCGGCTTTGGCCAGCAACTCCTTCGGCTGACGGATGATCTTCTGGCCGTGCTGCATCGAACAGGCCGAGTGATAGGCCACGACCGTGCCCGGTTTGCGCACCGGCTCGGGCATGTCGAAAGCGGCCAGATATTCAGTGACGTCCTTGGCCAGCGCCGAGACGCGCGCGGCCTTGCCGGCATAGGCCGGATCGAGCCGCAGCATGAAGCCATAGTCCTTGACCGTCGTACCGCACCCGGACGCGGTGATGATGATGGCGTCGAGCCCGCCCTGGTCTATGGCGCGCGTCCAGGCATCGACATTCTGTCTTGCCGAGGCAAGTGCGGCCTCTTCTCGCCCCATATGATGGACCAACGCTCCACAGCAGCCCTCGCCCGGCGGCACCACGACCTCGACGCCGAGGCGCGTCAGCAGCGAAATCGTCGTGTCGTTGATGGCGGGATCGAGCACCGATTGCGCGCAGCCTGTGAGAATGGCGACGCGACCCTTTTTGACCCCCTGCCCGGCATGGATGCCCGGCGAGGCCATCGGCGAGGCTGTCGGGATTGAGGCAGGCGCGAGCCGGAGCATCGCGCCAAGCGGTCTCAGGGCCGGGACCTTCTCGAACAGGCCGATGAAGGGCTTGCCGAGTTTCGCCAGTTTGAGAGCGGCGCGAAAACGCCTGGGATGGGGCAGCACGAAGGCCAGCATGGCGCGAGTCAGGCGGTCGAGCGGCGGCCTGCGATAGGTCTCCTGTATGTGGGCGCGGGCGTGATCGACCAGGTGCATATAGTTCACGCCCGAGGGGCATGTGGTCATGCAGGCAAGGCACGACAGGCAGCGGTCGATATGGGTAACGATCTCCTTGTCGGCTGGACGACCGTTCTCCAGCATGTCCTTGATCAGGTAGATGCGCCCGCGCGGCGAATCGAGCTCGTTGCCCAGCGTCACATAGGTCGGGCAAGTGGCGGTGCAGAAACCGCAATGCACACATTTGCGCAGGATCCTTTCCGATTCCGCAACATGCGGGTCGGCGAGCTGGTCGGATGAGAAATTCGTCTGCATCGCTGATGTCCTAGGCCATGCGGCCGGGATTGAGGATGTTCTTCGGGTCGAATTCCTGCTTCAGCCGCAGGCTGAGCGCTGCCAGCGCCGGCGGCTGCGGCTCGAACACCGGCAGCGCGGCGCGATGGGCGGGGGCGGCGCGCACCAGCGTCGCATGGCCGCCGCCATGTTTGCGTAGCAGCCCGCGCAGCAGAGCGGCTTCCGGATCGCCCTCTTCCATGCGCAGCCACACCAGCCCGCCCTGCCAGTCATAGAAGGCGCTGACGGCCGCCTGCATGCGCAAGGTCAGCACCATCTGGTGGCCCTGGGACGGTGTCATCGACACGCGCCAGACCGGTTTTTCGCTGCCGTCGGCGAAAGGCCTGATATCGCGCACGTCGCGCCAGATCAGCCGCGAAGCCTCGCCGGGAATCTCCTCCAGCGACCCGGCCCTGCCGAGCAGCGTCTTCAGCGCGGCGATCCGATAGGCGACGGACGGGCCAAAACCTTCGACGCGCAGCAGCGTCGCAGCGTCGCTGCCGAGCGCACCGCCGGCTACACGCGCGGCGATCCGCTCCGGCAGATGGGCAGCACTCGACACTTCCGCGCTGGAGCCGAGTGCCAGCGCCATGGCGCTCGCCGCGGCGTCGTCAAGCAGGCCTCGGACCGCGAGCGTCACCTCGGTCTCGGCGGCGGGAAGCACCTTGAAGGTGACGTCGGTGAAAACGGCCAGCGTGCCCCAGCTGTTGGCCATCAGCTTCGACATGTCATAGCCGGTGACGTTCTTGACGACGCGACCGCCCGACTTGAAGGCTTCGCCCCGGCCGGACACGACCTTGACGCCAAGGATATGATCGCGCGCCGCACCCGCCTTCAACCGGCGCGGACCGGAGAGGTTCGCGCCAAGCACACCGCCGATCGTGCCCCTGCCCTGCTCGCCGCCGAGCAGCGGGCCGTAGTCCATCGGTTCGAAGGCCAGCTGCTGGCCGTTGTCCGCCAGCAGCTTCTCGATCTCAGCCAAAGGCGTGCCGGACCTTGCCGACAGCACCAGTTCGGCGGGTTCATAGAGGGTCACGCCGGTGAGTTTCGATAAATCGAGCGTGTGCTCCGTCTGCAGCGGCCGGCCAATGCCGCGCTTGGAGCCGTGGCCGACAATTTCGAGCAGCGAGCCTTCCGCCACCGCCCAGCCGACGGTGGAGAGGGCCTCGTCCGAGGTAATGGGAGTGAAGGTGGTCATGGCTGTCTCTGGTTCTGATCGCCCATCGCTCTCAAAACCTCGGAATGTCCGGGAACGGCAGCTTGCCGCCGGAGATGTGCATGCGCCCCAGCTCGGCGCAGCGGCGCAGTTGCGGGAAGACTTTTCCGGGGTTGAGCAGGTGATTGGGGTCGAAGGCGCATTTGACGCGCATCTGCTGGTCGAGGTCGACCTGGTTGAACATTTCCGGCATCAGGTCGCGCTTCTCGACCCCAACCCCATGTTCGCCCGTCAGCACGCCGCCGACCTTGACGCAGAGGCGCAATATGTCGGCGCCAAAACTTTCGGCCTTGTCGAGTTCGCCGGGAACATTGGCATCGTAGAGGATCAGCGGATGCAGATTGCCGTCGCCGGCGTGAAAGACATTGGCGACGCCGAGACCGTATTTTTCCGACAGCTCGCGCATGCCGGCGAGCACGCGCGGCAGCTCCTTGCGGGGGATGGTGCCGTCCATGCAGTAATAGTCGGGCGAGATGCGGCCGACCGCAGGGAAAGCCGCCTTGCGGCCGGCCCAGAAGCTCAGCCGCTCCTGCTCGGATTGCGAGATCCGGCAGGTGGTCGAGCCGTTGCTTATGGCGATCGCCTCGACCGCAGTGATGAGGTGATCGACCTCGACGCCCGGCCCGTCGAGTTCGACGATCAGCAACGCCTCGACATCAAGGGGATAGCCGGCATGGACGAAATCCTCGGCGGCATGGATCGCCGGCCGGTCCATCATTTCCATGCCGCCGGGGATGATACCGGCGCCGATGATGTCGGCGACGCACTGGCCACCCTGCTCGCTGGTCGGGAAGCCGATCAGCAGCGCGCGCGCCGTTTCCGGCTTCTTCAATATGCGGACCGTGACTTCGGTGACGACGCCGAGCAGGCCTTCGGAACCGGTCATCACGCCAAGCAGATCGTAGCCTTCGGCATCGAGATGGCTGCCGCCGAGCCTCACCACCTCGCCATTCATCAGCACCATCTCGATGCCGAGCACATTGTTGGCGGTGAGGCCATATTTCAGGCAGTGCACGCCGCCAGAATTCTCCGCGACATTGCCGCCGATCGAGCAGGCGATCTGGGAGGATGGATCGGGGGCGTAATAAAAGCCCTCCTGCTCGACGGCGGTGGTGATGCCGAGATTGGTGACGCCCGGCTGGGCGACGACGATACGATTTGGAAAATCGATCGCCAGGATGCGGTTGAAGCGGCTCATCACCAGAAGCACCGCGTCTTCCAGCGGCAGCGCACCACCCGACAGCGAGGTGCCGGAACCGCGCGGCACGACGCGGATGTTGCGGTCGTTGCAGTATTTTAGCACGCGCGAGACCTGCGCCACCGTCTCGGGCAGAACGACGACCAGCGGCAATTGCCGATAGGCGGTCAGGCCATCGCTCTCGAAGGCGCGCATGGCATTGGCCGCGTCGACCACGCCCTCGCCCGGCACGATGATGCGCATGTCGGCGACGATCTCGTCGCGCCGGCGCATCGTGGCGTCGTCTGGTTCGGGCATGGCCAGGCCGGACATCAGCAGCCTCATTTTGCTTGACTGGTCAAAATCTTTTACCAGTGAAGCGCGCTGGTTGCAAATGCCGCGGTGATGGGAGCCCCCCACGGTCGGCCGGGACAGGCTTCCGCAGCGGCAATCTGCCGCTATTCGGCCGGATGCCTGGCGGGCTCGGAATGCATCCGGCGCACGCGACGCACGCCCCACCAGACCAGCAGGATGGCGACCGGCACCGAGGCAGCGGTGACGACTTCGGGCGCGAAAGCATGGCCGAAGATCGAGGCGCCCTTGGCGACATAACCGATGAGGCCGACGACGTAGTAGGACACGGCGGCGACCGAGAGGCCTTCGACGGTCTGCTGCAGGCGCAGTTGCAGCCGCGCGCGGTTGTTCATCGAGGCGAGCAGGTCGCGGTTCTGCTTCTCGACCTCGACATCGACCCAGGTGCGCAGCAGCGTCGTGGCGCGGGTCAGTTTGCGCGACAGATTGGCTTGCCGCTCCTCGACGGAACGGCAGGTGCGCATGGCCGG
>NZ_PNOT02000199.1 GCF_002879535.1 Mesorhizobium intechi | reverse complement strand
GGTCTCGTGGATGACGCGGTCACCAAACACCAGAATGTCGATATCGATCAGGCGCGGCCCCCAGCGCTCCTCGCGCACCCGCTTCAGCTTCCGCTCGGCTTCGAGGCAGAGGTCGAGTAGCGCCCGCGGCGCGAGCCGGGTCGACAGTTCGGCGGCGGCGTTGAGGAAATCCGGCTGATCGAGCTTGCCCCAGGGCGGTGTGCGGTAGAGCGACGAAACAGCGGTGACGCGTGTGTCCGCATCGGCGTCGAGAAGGCGCAGTGCCGCCGCCATCGAGGCCGCCGGATCACCCAGATTGCCGCCGAGGCTGAGGTAGACGATGTTACTCGGGCCAGACAACGGTCACCTCGACGTAATCGAGCACGCCAGGCACCGGCGCGTTCGGCTTGCGCACGGTGATTTCGGCTCTCTTGATCTGCGGAAACCGCTCCGTAAGCGCCTTTGCCACTTCCATGGCCAGGGCCTCGATCAGGAAGCGCCGCTCCCCGGTGATGATCTTCTCGATCACCGTGAAGGCAATGCCGTAGTTGACGGTTTCCTCGATCGCGTCGTCGACAAGTGCGCGCCCGGGTTCGACCGACAACACCGCGTCGACATAGAAACGCTGGCCAAGCGCCTCCTCCTCGTCGAGCACGCCATGCCGTGCAAAGAAGGCGCAGTTCTTCAGGCGGATGACATACATGGCTCAGCGTTCCGATGCGGCGGTTTCAAGCGCCAGCATAGCATCCGCCACGGCCAGCGCGTCCACGTTGATTGCGACATCATGGACGCGAAACAGATGCGCGCCCTTGAGCCTGAGAATGACGCTGGTGGCCGCCGTTCCGGCAGCCCGGTCGGCCGCGTCGCGGCCGGTGACGGTGCCGATGAAGCGTTTTCGCGAGGTGCCCGCCATCAGCGGAAAGCCAAGCGCATGGAGCTCGGAAAACCGCGCCATCAGGTCGAGATTTTCCTCAGCCGTCTCCTTGGCGAAGCCGAAACCGGGGTCGAGCACGATGTGATCGTCCGCAATGCCGTTGCGACGGGCGATCTCCAGCGACGTCTTCAGGAACGCAAACTGGTCGGCGATCACGTCGGGCAGCTTCTCGCGATCGCGCCCTGTATGCATGATGATAAGCCCGGCTCCGGTTTCGGAGGCGACCCGGGCAATGTCGGGCTCGCGCTGCAGGCCCCAGACATCGTTGACGATGTGCGCGCCGGCAGCCACGGCCAGCCGCGCTGTGTCTGCGCGATAGGTATCGATGGAAATCAGCACGTCGCCGGCGCGCGCCAGCGCCTCGATCACCGGCAGGACACGCGCCTGTTCCTCGCCGGCGGAGATGACGGCGGCACCCGGGCGGGTCGATTCTCCACCGACATCGATGATCCGCGCCCCTTCCCCGATCATGCGGCACGCCTGTACCAGCGCCGCTTCTGGCCCATCGAACAGGCCGCCGTCGGAGAAACTGTCGGGGGTGACGTTGAGGATGCCGACGACCACGGCCTTGCTGCCAAGGTCGAGATGACGTCCGTGAGCCAGCTGCCATCGCCTCGCCGTCATTGCTCGTCAACCATGGGCTCATCAACGATGTGTGATCCGCAAAGGATCAATTCCGTTGCGCCGGCAACGGCCGTAAAGCAAGGTGGGTAAAGAGGCAATATGATGAAACGATCCCTGCTTTGCGCGCTGTTGCTTGCCGTGACCGCTGTTCCGGCGGGCGCGGCCAATCTCGTCAAGACATACAGCTATTTTTCCATCGGCGGCAGCACGCTCGAAGACATCGAGACGCAGCTCTCCAAACATGGGCCGCAGGTCAAAAGCACGGGCTCGCGCCACCCCGGCGCCACCCAGATGGCCTTCACCACGCGTATCAGCTACGCCAGGCAGGCTGGCTCCTGCCGGATCGCCGACGCCGCCGTGACCGTCAAGGTCAAGGTGATCCTTCCGGAATGGCGCCGCCCGCGCAAGGCGGATCCCGACGTGAAGCTGTTCTGGGACACACTGTCGGCCGACATCAAACGCCATGAAGAACGCCATGTGGAGATCGCCAAGAACTATGGCCGCGAGCTGGAAAACGCACTGAAGGGGACCTACCCGCGGACGGATTGCGCTACGGCGAAGGCTAAGGCGGCCGAGATCACCGCTGCCATTCTCGCCAGGCACGACCGCGCCCAGGTGCAGTTCGATCGCGTCGAGAGCGTCAATTTCGAAAGCCGTATCCTCCGGCTCATGCGCTACCGCATCCAGCGCATCGAGAACGGCCGGCTGCCGCCGCCGGCCTGATTTCATCGGCGCACTCGATGGCCCGGCTGCAAGCCAACCGGGCCAAAGTGTAGTGCCAGCGCCGGAAAACTTTCGAACGGCAGTCGAAATCGGCATAAACGGAACGACATATCACCGGGTGGCGAGGCACAACCCTCAAGGCACGAGCACCACGACCCATAGCGCGGCGAACGCATCAGGCAAGCCAATCGTCGACCCGGATCGCGCGCAAAGCACATGGACAAGACCTATGGACCAGGCTGTCGACAAGCGGACCATGGCGGCGGCCGCCACGCCGCTGAGCGAAAGCGAGAAGAACGCCATCATCGGCGGCGTTCTCCTGTCCATGCTGTTGGCGGCGCTCGACCAGACCATCATCGCACCCGCCATGCCGACCATCGCGCGGGCGCTCGGCCACGCCGAATATCTGCCCTGGATGGTCACCGCCTATCTCCTGACCGCCACCGCCGTGGCACCGCTATACGGCAAGATTTCCGACGTCTATGGCCGCCGCCCGACTGTTTACGCGGCCGTCCTCATCTTCCTCGCCGGATCGCTGGTCAGCGCCATGGCCCCCAACATGCTCGTGCTGGTGATAGGGCGCGCGATCCAGGGTGCGGGCGGCGGCGGCCTGTTTGCGCTGGCGCAAACCGTCATCGGCGACCTCGTGCCGCCGCGCGAGCGCGCACGCTATGCGGCCTGGATCTCCGGCACCTGGGCAGTCGCCAGCATTGCCGGGCCACTGCTGGGCGGCACCTTTGCCGAGCATCTGCACTGGTCGCTGATCTTCTGGATCAACATTCCGCTTGGACTGGCGGCTATGGCGATCATCAACAAGCCCCTGAAGAAGCTGCCGATCGCGGCCAAACATCACCGTATCGACGGGTTGGGCGCCGCGCTTCTGGTTATCGCCACGGCACTTCTGCTTCTGGCGCTCAACTGGGGCGGCAGCACCTATGCGTGGTTGTCGCGCGAAATCCTCGGGCTGGTGGCTGGTTCGGCCGTGTTCTGGGCCCTGTTCGCACAGAGACTGATGAGGGCAGCCGAGCCGTTGATCTCGCTTGAAGTGCTGGGAAACCCCATCGTGCTCGCTGGTGCGCTGTCGATGTTCCTGCTGCAGGCCGCGAATATCGGCGCTTCGGTCTACCTGCCGGTCTATCTGCAAACCGTCATCGGGCTCTCCGTCAGCGAATCGGGAATGGCCATGCTCGGCCTTTTGCTCGGCACGGTCGCCGGTGCCGCCACAAGCGGCCGCCTGATCCCCCGCTTCGTACACTACAAGCGCATCGCCATGATCGGCATCACTTTGGCCATTGTTAGCATCGGCCTGCTCAGCGCCGTTGCCGGACACGCCTCGCTGCTCGAGGTCGAGATCCTGACAACCCTGATCGGCCTGGGCAGCGGAACGACATTTCCGGTTGCGACCGTCTCTGTCCAGAACGCCGTCGATCGCACCCATCTCGGGGTTGCGACCGGCGTGCTGACCTTCCTGCGCACACTGGGCGGCGCGCTGGGCGTCGCGCTGCTCGGCGCGGTCGCGCTCGGCTATGGCCTGCCGCTCTCCGCCGAGGGTTCGCAGACACATATCCAGCTCACGTCAGCGTTGCCGTTCGTGATGATCTTCATCACCGCCGGCATCACCCTGGTGCTGGCGCTTGTCGCTTTGATGCTGATGCCGGAAAAGGCCCTGCGCGGACGCGACGAAACGGCCGCGTCCTTGCTCGCGGAATAGGGAGCGGCCTTACTCCACCACGCCGAGCTTCTTCTGTAGGCTGGTCGACGAAGTCGTGTACTGGAACACGATCCGCTCGCCGGGGCTGATGATGCGTTTGGCCGCCTGCGCCATCAGCGCCACTTCATGGAAGCCCGACAGGATCAGCTTCAGCTTTCCCGGATACCAGTTGATGTCGCCCACCGCGAAAATGCCGGGCACCGATGTCTGAAATTTCTCGGTGTCGACCAGAATCAGGTTCTCGTGAAGATTGAGCCCCCATTCCGCGATCGGCCCGAGCTTCATCGTCAGGCCGAAGAAGGGCAGCATGCGTGTGCATGGCACTTCGATATCGCCTTCCGGACCACCCTTGATGGTGGCCGATGACAGCTGGCCGTCGGCGCCGGTCAGGCCGGTCACCTGGCCAACCTTGAATGCCAGCTGCTTCATCTCTTGCATGGCATACATCTTGTTGACGCTGTCGGGCGCCGCGCGGAATTCAGGGCGCCGGTGGACCAGCGTCACGCTTTTTGCCACCGGCTGCAGGTTTAGTGTCCAGTCGAGCGCTGAGTCGCCGCCGCCGACAATGACAAGGTCGTGGCCGCGAAAATCCTCCATCCGGCGCACCGAATAGAAGACGCTCTTGCCTTCATAGGGCTCGATGCCCGGGATCGGCGGGCGTTTGGGTTGAAACGAGCCGCCGCCGGCGGCGATGACCACAACCTTGGCCTCGAAGACCTCGTTCTCGTCGGTGGTGACGCGAAAGCTGCCATCCTCCAGTTTCTCGAGGCTGGAGACCATGCGGTTGTAGGTGAAGTCAGGCTTGAACGGATGGATCTGCTCGAGCAGCTTGTCGACCAGCCCCTGCGCCGAAATCGAGGGCCATCCTGGAATGTCGTAGATCGGCTTTTCCGGATAGAGTTCCGCGCACTGGCCGCCGGGTCTGTCGAGGATATCGATCAGGTGGCATTTCATGTCGAACAGGCCGAGCTCGAACACGGCGAACAGGCCCACAGGCCCTGCCCCGACAATGAGAGCATCCGTCTTGATTGTTTCGGTCATGCGATGTGGCCCCCTTGGGAATGGGACGAGACTGCATGAGCCGTGGCCTGCTGCCAAGCAGCCAATGTCAAAGAAATTTGAACGCGCCCAAGGCGTAATGAGATTCGGGTCAGGGCGAGGCCGACTCGAAGACCGCGCGAAGCAAGCAGGCAAGGTGAGACCGGAACCGGGGCGGAGCGTGATTTTCGGACGTGAGCACCGGCTTACGCCAGCCCTAGTCCAGCTGCCACGATCCCTCATCGAGTGCTTCGGCCGGCGAAGGCCAGACGCATAGGAAGCCGCCGTTTGCAGGCCGGCATCACCTGAATATCAACACGCCCTAGCCCTGGCGCTCCGGTACCCGCACCACCAGGCCGTCAAGTGCGTCGCGTACCTTGATCTGGCAGGACAGACGCGAGTTCGGCTGGACGTCGTAGGCGAAGTCCAGCATGTCCTCTTCCATCGCTTCCGGCTCGCCCACTTCCGCCGTCCAGGTCTCGTCGACATACACATGGCAGGTGGCGCAGGCGCAGGCGCCACCACATTCCGCCTCGATCCCCGGCACGGCGTTGCGGATGGCGTTTTCCATGACCGTCGAGCCGTTTTCGGCGTTCACGTCGAATTGTGTGCCGTCATGGGCGATGAAGGTCAGCTTGGTCATTTGTCACCTGAAGGGAGTTTCCGCCGAGATAATCACTCCGGCTGACAAGTCAACTGCGGCGCGAAAGCGCCCCTCGGTGACGTTTTTCCACAAACCGGGTCAGCGATTGATGGCGGCGACGAAATCGCGCACTTCGTCGATCAGTTTGCCGAGCCGCTTGAGGGCCTGGCCGTCTTCCGGCTGCCGCTCGATTTCGGTGGCACAATCGGCGATGGCGAAGGCGCCGACGCCGCGAGCAGACCCTTTCAACCCATGCGCCAGCAGAAGCCGGTCCTTGCGATCGGCATCGACAATCTTATCGCGCACCGAAAGCGCCTGCTGTACAAATAGCGCCAGCACCTCTTGCTCGAGGGCGCGATCGCCCATCGTCTGCCGGGTAAGGTGTGCCAAATCGACCGGTCGGGACTGCCTGGTTCCCGAGACGTCGCCTCCGGGCATTGAAAAGGCAATGCCGCTTTCGCCACGCATGAACTCGAACTCCGTTTCTTCGGCCGCCTGAAAAACTAGGCGAATCCAATGGACAACGGGTTAATGAGTGGCCCGGAAAAAAGTTGCGAAAGCGGCGCCCGGATCACGGTTCCGTTAACCTTATAT
>NZ_PNOT02000267.1 GCF_002879535.1 Mesorhizobium intechi | reverse complement strand
GCGGGTATCCTCCTGGCTCGCAGCCGCGATCCGGCGCCAGGCACGATCCTTTCCAAGGCGCTGAAGCTGGCTCACTTCGGCGACGCCAAGAAGACAACCGCGCTGCTCGATGCGGCCGCGCGCGGGATGTCTGCATTCTCGTTTAATGGTAAGATGGTTGATCCGCCGGTGGTTCGGCGCGCCCACGGCACTCTGGCTCTTGCGGGAAGCCACTGACCTGCCTCCGGTCAATGAGACCGGACATTTTTCCCAGTATGCAGTAGGCGGTATTACTTGCTGGCCATCTAGTTTCGAGATAAATACGAAGGGACTGGGAAAGCGCCTCAATTGGGTTAAGCCGTGGATATCAGGCAGTTAAAATACTTCGTCGGCGTCGTGGAAGCCGGCAGTTTTACGAAGGCCGCTGCGCTCCTTCACGTTGCTCAAAGCGCCTTAAGCCTGCATGTGCGTCAACTGGAGGAAGGGTTCGGAACCCAGCTGCTCGTTCGCGATAGGACGGGTGTCAGCGTCACCGCGTCCGGAGACAGGCTGCTTGAGCGCGCCCGGATTATTCTAAGGGAAATTCAGCTCACTGAAGCGGAACTGACCAACTCGGTGGCTGCTCCTTCCGGAGAAGTGACCATTGGCATCCCGTCCGGCGCCGCGCGCGTGCTTAGTGGTCCCCTGCTTGAATCGGTAAGAAGCGAGCTTCCGAGGATCTCGTTTAAGATGATCGAGGGCATGACGGGACCGCTGGAGGAGTGGATGGGTGCTGGCCGCTTCAATCTGGCAGTCCTGTACCGCACTGCCGAGAGCGTGGGGCAAATGACGGTGCTGGCCCGCGAAGAGTTTTACCTGGTGGTGCCGCCGGGTGAACCGCCTTTCGAAAATTCGATCCCCCTCGTCGACTTGCACGCGTTTCCCCTGGCGGTTCCGATGCGCAATAACAACGTCAGGCGTTCGGTGGCTGATGTCGTTGCGCAACACGGTTGTGTGCTCGACGTAAGATTCGAAGTCGATTCCCTTTCTACGATCATCAATATGGTCATGGAGGGAAAGGCGTATTCTATCCTCACGCCGTCGGCCATTCAGAAAGAGGCATCTCAAGGCCGCGTCCGGACGGTGAAGATCATTGATCCGGTGATCACGCGATCCGTTGTCCTTGCCGTTAACGCGAAAGATGAGCGCTCTCCAGCCGTCTCTGCCGTCCGCAACCTGATCCCCAGGGTGGTCAGGACATTGATCGAGAGCGGACACTGGTCAGCCACGGCTCCGGACCCGGCTTAGGCCATTCTTCAAACCAAGCTCTTGCAGTGCTATCGCCGCGCCCCTTCGCGGTTGCCTGAGCTTTATCAATCTGTATTCGAGATGGTTTTGGTCGACATTCCATATTTGACCGGGCGTGACCATCGCGATGAAACTGCGGAAGCGAGCCCATGGTCCGGATGTCGGCTGGTATCGCACTCAATTCAGTCAAGCGGAGCGCGCTATGTCCCACGCCACGAGCTATGAGCTCTTTATCAACGGTAAATGGCGAGCCGCTAGTGACAGAACCACGTTGCCCCTTATTAACCCGGCGACGGAGAAGGTATTTGGCTCGGTTGCCTCGGCGACGGTGTCGGATCTGGACGAGGCCCTCGCTTCGGCAGAGCGCAGCCGCAAGGCTTGGTCCTCACGGTCTGTCAAAGAGCGCGGCGAGATCCTCGTGGCAGCCGCCAGGATTCTTGCCACAAAGGCAGGCGACGCAGCGAAGGATTTGTCGGCCGAACAGGGAAAGACGATTACCGAGGCCACAGGTGAGTACGCGCGCGCTGTCGAAACGCTGGAGTGGAACGGCACCCACGCCGAAGAGCTGTCGGCCCCGATTCCGTTGGGTCCGAACAGGATGATCGTGCCGGAGCCCCTCGGTGTCGTGGCGGCCTTCACGCCTTGGAACTATCCCGCCGTCCTCATCGCCCGCAAGCTCGCCCCTGCGCTGGCAGCAGGCTGTCCGGTGATTCTTAAAGGTGCGGAAGAGACGCCAAGCGCCGCCGTGCATATCGTAGAAGCCTTGCGCTATGCGGGTGTCCCGGACGGCGTGGTCAATCTCGTCTTCGGTGTACCGGTGCATATTTCGCGCCATCTCCTCAGTTCCTCAATCGTGAAGGTCTTGACTTTCACGGGCTCCACGGCAGTCGGAAAACAGCTTGCCACGCTCGCCGCGAATAATTTGCAGCGCTGCGTCCTCGAACTCGGTGGACACTCCCCCGTCGTTGTATGCGCGGATGCGGACCTCGCACAGGCGGTCCCCGCGATATCGGAATACAAGTTCGAGTGCGCGGGCCAGAGCTGCAACGCGCCGAGCAGGATTCTCGTCGCGCGGTCTCTCTATGAGGAATTCCTATACCGAATGAGGGAAGCCGCTCGCAAGATCAAGATCGGTCCCCCAGACGACCCCGCGACGGAGATGGGCCCTATGGCGAACGCGCGGCGAATTGAGGCCATGCAGCGTCTGATCCAGGATGCGGTCGATCGCGGCGCCCACATCGAGACTGGCGGCACCCGCCTCGACCAGCCAGGTTTTTACTGGCCGCCAACCATCCTGACAGGGGTGCCAAAAGATGCCAAAGTGCTTCATGACGAGCCGTTCGGACCGATCCTCACCCTGGCGCCGTTCGACACGATGGAGGAGGCGATCGAAGAAGCCAACGCCACTGTGTATGGCTTGGCCGCCTACTGCTTCACCGGCGCCGCTAGTGCGAAACGGGCGCTGATCGATGGCCTTTCGGCGGGCGCGGTCAGTGTGAACTACCTGAAAGGGGTTTCGGCAGATGCGCCGTATGGAGGCATTAAACAGAGCGGCTATGGATACGAAGGGGGTGAGCAGGGGGTGCGGAGCTTCCAAAGCCTGAAAATGGTCAACGGCCTCGGCTCATTTGGATGAGATCCGGTGGGAAATAGATTGCGGATCATCGCCGGCACGGACATCTCAATGAGCGTCGCCGACGCTCTTCAGTATATCTCATACTACCATCCTCCAGATTATGTCCGGTCTCTTTCGCAGGCGTATGCGCGCGAACAGAGCCCGTCGGCAAAGAATGCTATCGGGCAGATTTTGCTGAACTCGCGCATGGCGGGCTTCGGACGGCGCCCGATCTGCCAGGACACCGGTCTTGTGGTGGTCTTTGCAAAGGTGGGCATGGGCGTCCGCATTAAATCAGCGGCGAGTTTTGCCGACCTCGTGAATAGGGGCGTTCGCCTAGCATATCTTGACCCCGACAATCCCCTTCGACCGTCGATCGTCTCGGATCCGCTTGGCCGACGATTGAACACGCGTGACAATACGCCGGCAGTCGTCCACGTGGAACTCGTGCCTGGCAACCAGATTGAAATCACCATCGCAGCAAAAGGGGGCGGGTCCGAAAACAAGGCGCGTTTCACCACCCTTAACCCTACCGCATCGGTTGCCGACTGGGTGGTCGACACGGTTTCAACCCTTGGCAGCGGATGGTGCCCACCTGGCCTGATCTCGGTTGGCATCGGTGGCAGCGCAGAAAAGGCTATGCTGCTGGCCAAGGAGGCCATGAACGAACCTATCGACATGTCGGAACTGACCGCCAGGGGGCCGTCAAGCGCGGAGGAGGCACTGCGGATTGAGCTTTATGAGCGAATTAACGGGCTAGGCATCGGCGCCCAAGGCCTCGGTGGCCTGACAACAGTCGTGGACGTCAAGGTTGCAACCTATCCTACCCACGCCGCGTCCAAGCCAGTCGCGCTCATTCCGCAATGCGCCGCCAACCGGCACCTGAGCTTTACATTGGACGGCAGAGGGCCGGTCCAGCTCCAACCCCCCGACCTTTCTGAATGGCCACAGATCGGAAATGAAGACTTGCACACCGCAGATGTCCGGCGGGTAAATCTCAATACGCTCACAAAGGAAGAGACTGCATCATGGCGCTGCGGAGAGACCCTCCTTTTGTCCGGAAAGATGCTGACGGCCCGTGATGCCGCCCATAAGCGGATGGTCGATTTGATCGATGCCGGCGAGCCGCTTCCAGTCAATCTGCGGGGGCGCGTGATCTACTACGTCGGACCCGTCCGCGCGGTGAGGGATGAGGTCGTCGGGCCGGCTGGCCCAACAACGTCCAGCCGGATGGATAGTTTTACTGAAAAGATGCTCGCCGCGACGGGGCTATTTGCGATGGTCGGCAAAGCGGAGAGGAGCCCGGCGGCCATCGAGTCAATTGTCCGTCACAAGACGCCCTATCTCGTCGCAGTGGGTGGTGCTGCGTACTTGATTTCAAAATCGATCAAGACGGCGCGGATCGTGGCCTTTGACGACTTGGGCATGGAAGCCATCCATGAATTCGAGGTGCAGGACATGCCGGTCATCATGGCTGTCGATGTTCAAGGAAACTCCATTCACAATTCAGGGCCACTCGAGTGGCGTAAGCGCATGGCGGCGGATACGATCGCGCGCAACATCGGAGTCTAATTATTCCGGTTAGCCAGCCCGTCCTGCCTTGCTTACACACCGACTATGAAAAGGCGGTGAGAGCTTTGTTTTCGTTTTGGGCAAGCTGTGCGCATGGGCTAATGTCTACACCAGCATCGCCTGCGACGAAGACAACACTAGGCTGGCACGACCGGACCATTGATGCAGCTGGCGCCGAAACCAAGCAGACTAAACGTAAAGCCATATTTAGCTCGGCAACGCCATGAAGTCGAAACCCGACACGGTTCGCCTGGACGCATGGGACCTTCGCATCCTGGCGGAGCTTCAGGCACACGGTCGGATATCAAAAAGCGAGCTTGCGAAGCGCGTCCATCTGTCGGCGTCGGCTTGCTCGGAGCGGCTGCGCATACTCGAAACAACAGGGGTTGTTGAAGGCTATTACGCGCGGCTGAGTCCATCCCTCACCGGGGGCGTGATTTTCGTAATGGTGGAGGTCGTTCTGGATCGTCATCGCCTCGAAGACCAAAGACACTTTGAGACGGCAATTCAAGGCATCTCCGAAATCTTGGACTGCTGGGCGATCGGGGGCCGGGTCGATTACCTAATGCGCGTTGCAGCTCCTTCTATGGCTGCCTACCAGGAATTCATGGAGGGTTTGCTGCAGGTTGGACTCGGGATCGACCAATATTACAGCCTCATCGTGACGAAATCCGTAAAATCCAATTCGCCCATTCCATTGTCCGCGCCGAGACAACGGTGAGTTCCGAGTCCGTGTTTTCGACGGAGTTTGAAGCAACTTCCGTGGATTCATCGGCCACGGACGTACATTGCCGTGGAACGTGAAGTGGGACCGTCGGTATAGTCAGCCTTTGACGAGCGGGACGGAGTGTTTCCGCCGGGCGATCAACGGGAGAGCGACAATGAGCCTGACCAATTTGGGAACCAAGCAAGTCCAGGAAAAGGATCGGAGCTACGTCTTTCATCCGTCCACGCATTTGGCAAAACACAGCCGCGGCGAGACGCCAAACCGGATCATGGCCGGAGCGGAAGGCGTCTACATCTGGGATACCGAAGGCCGAAAGAGCCTCGACGGTTTCGGTGGGCTCTACTGCGTCAACATGGGATACGGATGCACGGAGATCGCTGACGCCATTGCGAAGCAAGCGCACGACCTACCGTTCGCTCATGTCTATGCCAGCCAAGGCACAGAGCCCGTTGCCCGCTTAGCGGAGGCCGTGGTCGAATATTTCGGGCAAAACATGCAAAGAGTTTATTTTGGCCTGTCCGGTTCCGATGCCAACGAGACCAACATCAAGCTCGTCTGGTACTATAACAACATTCTCGGTCGCCCTGAAAAGAAGAAGATCATTTCGCGACATCGCGGTTATCACGGTTCCGGCCTAGTCACTGGAAGCCTGACAGGTCTTCCGTTCTTTCATAAGTTTTTCGACCTGCCTTTGAACCTAGTGCGCCACACAACGACCCCACATTACTATCGCCAAGCGCATCAGGGCGAATCCGAAGAAGCCTTCTCGAAACGTTGCGCCTACGAACTTGAAGCACTCATTATTGCCGAGGGTCCAGAGACAGTTGCAGCCTTTATCGGAGAACCGGCACTTGGGACCGGAGGCATCGTTCCGCCCCCCCGGGGGTACTGGACGGCCATTCAAGAGGTGCTGGACAAGTACGATATCCTTTTGATCGCTGATGAGGTGGTTTGCGGTTTCGCACGCACCGGTGCGAAATTCGGCTCCCACCTTTATGGAATGCGCCCGGATTTCGTCACGATCGCCAAAGGCGTCAGTTCCGCTTACCTCCCCATCTCCGGATCAATTATCGGCGACCGCGTCTGGTCGGTCCTGGAAGAAGGGACAGAGAAGCATGGGGCTCTCGGCCATGGCTGGACATATTCGGGACATACCCTTTGCGCGGCAGCCGCACTTGCCAACATTCACGTCCTCAAGGAAAGAAATATCCTGGAGCATGTCCAGGATATTGGCCCCTATTGGCTTTCCCGCATGAAGGCGGAACTGGAGGGACATCCCATTGTCGGCGAAGTTCGCGGCGTTGGAATCCTGTCCGGCGTGGAGCTGATGCGGGATCCCAAAGCCCGCATACCTTTTGAGCCCGAGCTGCAGGTAGGCGTGCGGGCCGCCGCTGCCCTGCTTGAGAACGGTGTCATCGGCCGGGCCATGCCGCACAGCGATACTCTCGGCTTTGCCCCGCCACTGATCATCACCCGGGACGAAGTCGAGATCATCGTCGATGCGACGGCAAAGTCTGTTGACACGACGTACCGCGCCTTGAAGGCCGAAGGCGCGGTTTAATCTTTGCGAGTGAAACGACTTTTGTCGCGGCTGTTGTCCGGTCCTCCCATTTGACCGCGGATGTTGCGCCGCGAACCCTGCCGGCGCACCTCCCCGCTGGCAGGGCCTATTTTTGAGGCGTTGCAGGTCCGCCGCATCGGTCAAATGTATTGTTTGGGAACTACGATAATGACCCCTATGAAGCCACTATGATGCCGAGCATCTGGACTTGCTGCCACCTGCAGGCAAGTTGCCGAAAACCCAGGCAAGTTTCTGATAAGGGCAGACATGCAATCTGTCTTCGAAAGATTTTTGGAACAGCTTTCAGAAGGCGTCGATGAGGTCGACTTCCGCAGGGCCCTGGCCTATTTGAGCTCACAACTCGACCTGCTCGCCTTCGCCTATCTCTCGCTCCCGCCGCGGCAAGGTGACAAGCCCACGCTGATCTCCAACTATCCGACGTGCTGGACAGCGCGCTATCTTGAGCACCAGTACCAGAGCATTGATCCCGTGATCGTGCGCGCCCGGGGCGGCGGATCCCCCTTCCGATGGGGCTCTTCGCTACCCGGTGTTGAGCCATCAGCAGCTCAGCGTAGGCTCTTCGACGAAGCGGCGCAGTTCGGCATCTGCTCTGGTTTGACGATCCCGATTGTCGATCTTCGAGGCAATTTCGCGGCGATGACCTTTGCCGCTGACAAGCGTGATGCTTCATTTATCCGCGCCGCGGAACGCTATGAACACGGTCTCCCTTACGTCGCGACCTGTTTTCATATGTTCGTGCGTCAGAAGCTTTCGGCTGATCGACTGGTGGATGGCGTCTTACTGACGGCGCGAGAATACGAGTGTCTGCAATGGGCCGAGAAGGGCAAATCCAATCGGGATATCGGCTGTATCCTGGGAATCACGCGGCATACGATAGCGTTTCATCTGGCGAACGTCCGCAGGAAACTTGACGTTAGCACGACCAGACAGGCAGTTGCCCGTCTCGCGGCTTCAAATTCTTCGCGTTGCTGAATCTGGCTATACCTCCGCAACTATATAGGCTGCCATAGCGTGAAGCTTTGTCTCCAATGACGGGGAGATTTCCCCGAAGAGGAGGCTTCCATGATCCAACTGATTGCACCAGACTGCTATGAGGACTTTGCCGATGATCTGCATGCCATGCATCGCCTCCGCTACCGTGTCTTCAAAGAAAGGCTCGACTGGCAGGAAGAGGCGGTGGCTACGAAATCGACTCATTTGACGCATTGAGACCGCATCTGTTGCGGCGGGGTTTCGAGTGGCGGGTAGATGGTTGCGTGCGCCTTTTGCCCTCGACTGGCCCGACGATGCTTCGCGATACCTTCCCCATGCTATTAGACGGAAAGAGGGCACCCGAGCATCCACGCATCTGGGAAAGCAGCCGCTTCGCGCTTGACATTGCCTCGTCGGCACTGAAGGGAGCGGGCGGCATTGCGATCCCTACCTACGAACTCTTCGCCGCCATGATTGAGTTGGGCCTCTCACACCAGCTCAGCCACATTGTAACGGTCACCGATTTGCGCATGGAACGCATCCTTCGCCGCTCCGGCTGGCCGTTGGAGCGCATTGGAGAGCCGCACACGATTGGCGCCACCCGCGCCTTGGCCGGCTATTTAGAAGTGTCGGAAAAGATGCTCCAGGCGGTTCGGCAAAACGGTGGGATTGCCGGTCCGGTGCTGTGGGCGCCGGTGCTTCGCCGGGTGGCATGATCACGCGGCGGGGAGCAGTGTCATGTCCATATCTGTTGCGCCAGATGCCGATCAGAAGTGGCAGGATCGCTGCTCCTATGACTGCGCTGCTCAATAACGTCGATTGTCTTCGCTGGGAATTCTTGTGTCGCAATCCGGCATTCCGGTGTGATCTGGTCGCTGCCCTCCAGCAGGCCAATAGCCTACGTCTTAGCCCTTATCGACGTGATCGCTTCGGCGGGAATCTTTCACGCTGGGGTGTTTTGTTTCGCCCAGTCTGAGGCACGCCTGCGATCGTGTTCTGCTGGCCGCGCCGGTGCGTCCTTGATTGCCGGTCGTCGCGGAACAGCCGTCGCTATCGCCAACCGCGGCGCCGTACGACCTGACGGCATTGTCACGCCGAGGCGCTCGAGTGCGTCAAGCCCCTTTTGCCTCATCGGTGAACTGCCTGCCCACTGTTTCGGCACGGAAGACGCGCAGACCGCTTGACGTTTCCTTGATGGTGCGCTCGACGGGTCACTTGCTGGAGCATCCAGCGCGAGATTAAATTGGCGTCGCGTCCAGTCCGACTGCAAGGTTCCTTCCGATCATCTGCGCTCGAATTCTTGCCGCGCCGTCTCTCGTGGCTGGGCGCATGGCCGGCACCGGGACGTACTCGTCTAAAATAGGCATCGCACCGCGTTGCAGCTCACGGGGCGAACAGTTGCGCGCAACCCGTTGTCACCATCCAATTCGCTTGATCGATATGGCTGCGAACGGCATTGCGGGCGCGGACCGGTTCAAGGATCGGGTCGATGCCAAGAATAAGTTCGGCCATTTCTTCTAAATTTAGGCTGGCGTTATCGGCCCAGGCGTCGAGGATGCGCAGGTAAATGGTGCGATGCTCCCGGTCACGCTCGTGAGACTCTCCGACCAGGGAACTTCGTCTCGCAGTGCTGAGCTTTGGGTCCCATCTGTTCCCGTTGATTTAGTCATGTCTGTCACGAACCTCGCATGTTGATCGCTGGATTCAAGACAGCATATCCCAAAATGGGATAATCCGGAACCGGGATTAGTGGCCGAGCCGGTCTTTTACCTGCCCGGTTCGCTACATGCCCAAGTCTCTTAGATCTCCCCGCCACCAGCGGTTTCTGGCCCAGTTGATGTCTTTGCGCAAGGCCAGAGGCATGACCCAGGCTCAGGTGGCTGAGAGGCTTGGCCGGCCGCAATCCTTCGTTGCCAAGTACGAGGGTGGAGAACGGCGTCTCGATGTCATTGAGTTTCTCGATGTAACTGCAGTGCTTGACGCTGACCCATGCGTAATTCTGTTGAACCTCCGGACGTAGCGGCGCCGGCGCGCCTAACGGCGCTCACCGGCCGCTCGTGGATGGAACGCGCTTCTCGGCACGTGCGCGCCCATTTGGCTTAGCCTTGGCGCGGCTCCTCAGGTACCCGCAATTCTTATCTGTTGGGCTCAGCAGTGCTAAGGTGGGCGCGCCCCGCTGTAGGCCCGCCGCGGCGGACCGCAACGCTTCGCTCCCGCTTCGGGTCCTTTCTTCGTTTCAGTCCTTCGGATGCGGTCCGCCTGGACGGCGGCCCTTCCGGTTGTAACTCGCGGCTTACCCTGCTTCCGGGAAAGCGGTTAACGGTCGACGATGTCTTCCTGACGCCACGTATTGGTATGCCGCAGCAACAGGGCAGTGCGGGCGCAAGTCTGCCTGGCAAATCGGCTGCAGCAGGGCAGCGGAGCCCATCCGCGCTTTATCTCCATACCGCCCACAAAGAAAGCTCGACGTGAGCACCACCAACGAAACGATTTGCGCGCCTCGCCGGTTCGTTTTGCGGTCCACTGACCAGTCGGCATAACCTGTACAACTGCACAGGCTGCCCTAGCGTGAAAGTTGGCCTCCAATTGCGAAAAATTTACCCGAGGAGACCTGCGATGACTGAGCTTATATCGCCCGCGCTACGACAACTTGCCCACAAGCATCGTGCAATCCACCGCCACGCCACTGGGTCTTCAAGGAACGTCCTGAACGGGACCGAGGAGCCGATCACTGCTATCAAACCGACTCCGTTGGCGTGCACAGGTCGCGCTGGCTGTCGCTGTGCGGCGACAGCTTGGTCGCTATTTGAGCGCGTCTTCTGCCCTGGACATCGCCAATGGCGCACGCTTCGACGAAACGGCGCAATCGAGGTCCGGTGCCTTCGGTGCCGGTGCCTAGGCGAGTGGCATAATGTGTCGACGTCCGTGGGAGCGGGGAGGGGGGCACAGTCGTGACTGGCGCGGACGAGGCTGATTGGCGCGATGAAAGATCATACGATTACACCGCTGGTCTGACGACGCGCGAGTGGGCCTGGGAGTTCTTGCGCCGCAATCCAGCATTCCAACTTGATGTGACCATTGCAGGCCAGCGGGCCAAGACCTGGTCTCACCAACCGTTTCTCAACGTGGTCACGTCGGCCGGCGACCTGTCACCCTGGGGTGTTCTGTTTCGCCGAGTCTTCTGGGCGCAATTCCATTGTGTTCTGGTGTCCGTTCTGGTGCGCCGATGTGCTGCCGGTCATTGCAGAACAGCTGTCGGCATCGCCAGCGACATTGCCGTTTGATCTGTCGGCACTGCCATGTCGTGCGACGGTCATGCTGGCGCCCGACAAAGGCCAGCATGTTCTTCTTCGCAACGCGGAGCGTACGCTCCAGCTCGCCGTCTCAGGCGCGGATATCTTGCACCCTATTCACCTCCGTACCGAAGCGATCTGGCCCGCGATGTTTTCGAAGCACCGCCTGAGGGCGCTCGAGTGCCTCAATGCTCTAAGCCTGGGCCAACGCCTACCTGCCCGCTTATTTCGGCCGGAAAAACGCGGTGCCCGTTTGACCTTCGTTCTTCGTGCGCTCGACGGCGCACTTGCCGGGGCTTCACATCGCGAGCTCGCCGAGGCGCTGATTGGTCAACGGCGCGTCCATGCCGACTGGGCGGACCCTCGAGATCATCTGCGCGACCGCATTCGCCGCGCCGTCTTTCGTGGCCGCGCCCTCATGAATGGAGGGTACAGAGGTTTCCTTCTTTGAAAAGTGACAGTCGGCCCTGTGCGTCAGCCGGCGAACAGTTCGGAGCTATCCCGGTCACCACCGTTCGCCCGGTCGACATGGCAGCGAACAGCCTTGCGGGCGCTCTTGTTTCAGGCGTCGGT
This sequence comes from Mesorhizobium intechi, assembly GCF_002879535.1. Lineage (GTDB taxonomy): Bacteria > Pseudomonadota > Alphaproteobacteria > Rhizobiales > Rhizobiaceae > Mesorhizobium > Mesorhizobium intechi. Next base: position 1,821 of record NZ_PNOT02000267.1, on the reverse strand, counting down.
CAGGCCGAGATGCCATTCATGAAACTTGGAAACAATCTCCGTGGGACTGATCGAGCAACGGTGGAAAGCGCAGTCGCGGCAGCGCTTGCGTCGGCGGCTTCGCCGATACCTGTCACTGGTCCTGATATTCGAGCGCGAATTCGCGGGCGAAGCGGGGAAAAGGAATGCACGACAATAACGTCGAACGGCGGCGCCGGCCGTCGCCATGTCGACAACACGCTGCAATTCAGGGCTGTGGTCACCGGTGCCGCTGGCGCTTGGTTCGACAAATTCGCCCCTACCTGCTAATTGCGGTTGGCGCAGTATGCCAGCGCCTGCCGACGCTGGTCCGGGATCGACAGGTAATAGTCAGCTTGCCTGCCCATGCGCACGCGCAAATAGAGGGCCATGCGCAGTGGCTGGCATTCAGCATGATGCCCTCGAAATTGGCGCCGGCCGCCGGGCTATGCCTTGCTTGACTACGAGCGCCTGATACAGCCGGCTGCGACTGCCCCCGCCGAAATCTGGGCCAGCACGTCCAGCGTTCGGCTTCGCTGGGCTCAGCGGTGCGATAGGACGGCACCACCCAATTTCTGGAGAAGAAGGCAACCGCAAAGCGTCATCGCTCGGCGCCAACGTGCGCCTCGTGTTCTGCACCGGCTCAGCGGGGTGGTCGCGTGGCGGCAGATCCGGTCCACGCGGGACCTTGCCATAAGTCTTCTCGGCCGGCGCCTTCACCCTCTCGGGCTCGACATCGCCGGCCACTTTCTGTCGTTTGACGAACGGCTTCACATGGACACGTGACAGCGAGCGAACTTCATGGTCGAGCTTCGCGGCTGGCATCCCTGATTACGCGCCGTCGCACATGCCTACATCGCAACGATGCACCTCGGCAGCTCCGTAAAGAAGACCAAAACGTACCCGCGTGACGTGCAGGAAATTGTCGCACTTCCCATCGGCAAATTGTTGGAAACTATGCGCAAGCGGCGCGAAAACGCCGATTTCCTGCCAGGACAGGGCATCATTCGCGCAAAGCGGTCCATTGGCGCTGCTATATTCACGAACAGGACCTTGAGCCGTTTCGCTATCGAGGATTGGCCAATAGAAATCACCGACAGCAGCCTGATTACTGAAGGTCGAATGTTCCAAAAAAATACTACTGGTGATCTACTGGAGTTTTTGACAGGCAGATTTGGTATTGGCCTGTGTGAGAGGTTGTAAGGCTAAGTGTGTCATTGCTAGTCCCTCCCATTCAGCGAGATTCGACAATTAAATATGGAACGCGCGACAGATATGCAATCGAACGTATCGAGCTGACACTCGACCGCCCCTAGACTGTTCAAGAAGATCTACAGATGACTTCGCGGTGCAGCCGAACCCGAGCATATGAGGACCAAGGGATGAGACCTTACCGCGACGGCCCGGCTTCATGGATGTTCCGGCCGCCCGGGAGAAACGGCCGAGCATTCCGAGAACATTCACGGGTTTGCTGTCGGGTCGCGCCGCTATCCGACGAACTTGTTAATTCTCTGCGCGGGGATTGGCTGCAATGCGCCTCCTTTCATTAAGGTCAGTATCGTACGCTTCCGGAAAGCAGTCGCTCATGCGACGTCATAAGCGTGGGCCTTTCGGTGCGTCCCCGAAAGCCGGTATGTACGTCTCCTCACTCCCGCATTTTGGCGTGAGCGGTCGGCGATAACATCTATCATCGTCGGCGTTGCTTGGCGGGGAGCAAGTTGTGGCTAAAAGATCATATACATTCCGGCTGCTGAAAGAGCATATCGCCGATCCAGCGGATTCGCTCAAAGAACAAAATCGGCTGGAGGAAAAGCCCCTTACGGG
>NZ_PNOT02000204.1 GCF_002879535.1 Mesorhizobium intechi | reverse complement strand
CCCGCCGACAGCTATTGGGTGATCGGCATGGGCGCCGACGGCTCCAACGCGTCGGGCGGCGCACTGTCGCCGCAGGCCAACCAGGCGATCCAGGACGGCGGCGGCGGGCTCTACTGACGAGGCCGGCTGCGGATCGCTGGGCTGGCCTGGGGCCGGCCCATTTCGCTTTACACATGGCGGCGCCGTCCCTATGTATCGCGCCGACCGAAGTGTCACTTCAGCAACAGGACCAAATACCAGGCCATGCGCGCGGAAACGCAGAATATTGTCGATGAGATCAGGCAGGCGATAACCCTGCTGAGGAGGCATCTTTGACTGGGATCAGGCCATAAAGCGGCTTGAATACCTGAATGTGCGGGCCGAGGACGCCAGCCTCTGGAACGAACCACTGGAAGCTCAGAAGCTGATGCGCGAGCGCCAGGGCCTCGAGGAGGGCATCGCCGCGGTCAAGGGCCTGACCCAGGCGCTGGAAGACAATGTCGGCCTGATCGAGCTCGGCGAGGAAGAGGGCGACGAGGGCGTCATCGCCGAGGCCGAGGCGGCAATCCGCTCGATGCAGGGCGAGGCCAAGGCCCGCCAGGTCGAAACACTGCTTTCGGGTGAAGCAGACGCCAACGACACCTATCTCGAAATCCATGCCGGCGCCGGCGGTACCGAAAGCCAGGACTGGGCCTCGATGCTTTTGCGCATGTACACGCGCTGGGCCGAACGCCGCCGCTTCAAGGTCGAGGTGCTGGAAGTGCATGACGGCGAGGAAGCCGGCATCAAGTCCGCGACGCTGATGATCAAGGGCCACAATGCCTATGGCTGGCTGAAGACCGAATCCGGCGTCCACCGCCTGGTCCGCATTTCACCCTATGACAGCAATGCGCGCCGGCACACCTCCTTCGCCAGCGTCTGGGTCTATCCCGTCATCGATGACACGATCGAGATCGATGTTTCCGAATCGGACGTGCGCATCGACACCTATCGCTCGTCGGGTTCGGGCGGCCAGCACGTCAACACCACCGATTCGGCCGTGCGCATCACCCATATCGCCACCGGCATCGCGGTCGCCTGCCAGGCCGAGCGTTCGCAGCACAAGAACCGGGCGAAGGCCTGGGAGATGTTGCGCTCGCGCCTCTACGAGGAAGAGCTGAAGAAGCGTGAGGCCATCGCCAACGCCACCGAAGCCTCGAAGAGCGACATCGGCTGGGGCCACCAGATCCGTTCCTACGTGCTGCAGCCATATCAGCTGGTCAAGGATCTGCGCACCGGCGTCGAAAGCACCAGCCCGTCGAGCGTGCTCGATGGCGACCTGGACGATTTCATGGAAGCCTCGCTGTCGCAACGCATCGAAGGCGGCGCGGGCGAGGCCGTGGCGGATCTGGACTAACACCGTCCGCCACCAGGCCGTTGCGGCCGCTCGCACTTTCGGGCGGACCAGGGCGGGCTCATCCCTCGCGACGACCGGCCACGGTCGTGAAGGGCGAGGTTTGCTGCCTTGGGCGTCCCGGCAAATGGCGCGGCCACGCAGCAATTTCTTGCGCCGACTCACATTTCGGCTCACCATCCAGGCAGGAAGAGACAAAAGCATTTATGGCCGGTTGCGGCATAACTGCTGACGACTGGCCGCTGGGAAGACACGTTCCGGGAACGGGCAAGCGAAACGCTTGAAACCTCGTTTGAAAGGATCGTTCCCATGTTTGCCGCCAGTTCCAGATCGGCCATCGCCGTTCCATCGGTTGGCCAGCTTGTCATTCCCCTTTGCACGGCGTGTGTCGTCGCGCTCCTGTCGGCGCCGGCCATCGCGCACGACGCCAAGCCGACGGCGGCCAAGCCGCAAGGCTGGAGTTACCCGTTCGCCTGCTGCGCGAATTACGACTGCCACGAGGTGTCGCAGACCTCGATCAGCGAGCGCCCGGAAGGCTATGTCATAAAGGATACCGGGGAGGTGGTGGCCTATAGCGACAGAAGGATCAAGGATTCGCCGGACGGCGAATTCCATTGGTGCGCGCATCAAGCCGGGCTCGATGCCGGCAAGACCATTTGCCTGTTCGTGCCGCCCTCGTCCTACTGAGTTCGCTGCCTGCCGTTCAGGATAGAGCCTGCCGACAGGCAGTTGTCAGGATCGCTTCTTTATGGTGCCCTGCCGCGTGGGCGGCGGACAATGGAGAGGTGATGTTGATGACCATCAAGGGAAGCTGCCACTGCAAGGCGACGACTTTCGAGGTTTCAGAGGCACCGGAAACGGTGACGCAATGCACCTGTTCTTTCTGCTCGAAACGCGGCTCGCTCTGGGCCTATTACACCCCGTCGCAGTTCAAACTCATCACGCCACTGAAGAACGTCTCCTTCTATGAGTGGGGCTCGAAAACCGTGAAACATGGTTTTTGCGCCAACTGCGGCTGCGGCACGTTCACTGAGACGCCGGATTGGTCGACCGGCGAGCCGGATTTCGCCAATCCGAAGATCAGCGTCAACTCGCGGCTGTTCGACGACTTCGATCTCGACACGGTGGAAGTGGTGGTCATTGACGGCAAGAACCTCTGGTAAATGATCCGGGAAAAGCCGTCGCGGGCGCTTTTCCCGTTCCGTTTTTCGCCGCAATTCATGGTACAAGTCGCCGGAAGGGCTGATTTGGCGCCGTCGAAAAGGCGCGACTTGGAGAGGGACCATCTATGAAGAAGACCGTGCTCGTCGGAGTGGCGACGGCTTTGCTCGTGAGCGCCTGCACCACCACCGATCCGTATACGGGCGACCAGAAGATTTCCAACACAGCGGCAGGTGCTGGTCTCGGTGCCCTGGCAGGTGCCAGCCTTGGTCTGCTTGCCGGCGGCAATGACCGCCGCAACGCGCTGATCGGCGCCGGCATCGGTGCGCTGGCCGGCGGCGCCATCGGCGCCACCATGGACCAGAACGAGGCTGAACTGCGCCGGCAGCTCGAGGGCACCGGTGTCAGCGTCACCCGCAGCGGCGACCAGATCATCCTCAACATGCCGTCGGACATCACCTTCAATGTCGATCAGGATGCGGTGAAGCCCGGCTTCTATCCGGTGTTGAACTCGGTCGCTCTGGTGCTGAAGAAATTCAAGCAGACCACGGTCGATGTTTTCGGTCATACCGATTCGACCGGCGGCGACCAGCACAATTTCGATCTGTCGCAGCGCCGCGCCCTGGCGGTTGCCAACTATCTGTCCGGTCAGGGCGTCGATCAGCGCCGCTTCGCCGTCACCGGCTTCGGCAAGACGCGGCCGATCGCCTCCAATGCGACGGCCGCCGGCCGTGAGCAGAACCGTCGCGTCGAGATCCAGTTGTCGCCGCTCACCTGACGATCGGTTTGGCAAACGAATGTGACAGCGGCCCCATGCGGGGCCGTTTTTGCTTGAGCGGCCATCAGTACTCTTCAGCTGTCACGCTTATGAATTAGCAGTGGCTAAATAATATCTTCCCTACAGTCACGGAAAGGAATAGCATCATCGCTGTAGGGGATGAGGCGGTACAACTGGCCGCGCAATCAACATTTTTTCCCGCCTCGGTCTTGCACGGCCAGATGCAATATCTGGGAGGAATGCATGACAAGAACAGCCTGTCTCGGGCGCTGCGGCGTCCTCGCTTTGACTAGTGTTGTGGGTGTGTGGTTGGGGCTCGCCACGGCTCAGGCCGAGGACGCCAAGAAGGCCGACATTGAAGCCTTGAAGAAATCATTGGCCAAGTACGAAGACTACACCGCAGCCGTTCGCGACCTCTATCTGTCGACGGTTGGCTGCGTCTACTACAGCGGAGAAAAGATACCGGGCTCCATGGAATACCCGAAAGGCGCCATGGGCATCCATTTCGTCAATGTCCCAAGTGTCGGGCAGAAGCTTGACCCGATGAAGCCCAACGTCCTGATCTACGAGCCGACCAAGAAGGGTCTGAAGTTGGTCGGCGTGGAATGGCTGGTGCCGTTGACACCGGACGTCAAGGAAGTCCCCACACTGTTTGGCCAGAAATTCATGGGGCCGATGGAAGGACACTATCCGCTTATCCCAAGGGAGTTCGTCCACTACGATCTTCACGCCTGGCTGTTCAGGGACAATCCGAACGGCATGTTCAGCCCGACGAATCCGAACGTGAAATGCAGCAAGGCCGATTTTCCGATGCTGGAGAAGCCGACCAAGATGATGCCAGGGCCAATGTAGCCGTCAGGCAGGCCAATGCCTGTCAGGCCGATCGCTCCATGCGACGGCCGCCGGCCGCGAGCACAACTGTCGCGTCGAAATCAGCTGTCGCCGGTCGCCTGATCTAGACCGGACTGAACACGCAAACGGCCCCTCGCGCGCGGGGCCGTTTCTGTGTTGCGAGACCACTCACGATGTTTGCGTCAGGCCGCTGTCACCGCCTCGGTTAGGATGGAGCAGATACGCGAGATTGCTTCATCCGGAAGATCCGTCCAGCAAGGCAGGCCCAGTTGAGCCGCAACAAGCGTCTCGGTGACCGGCAGTGGTACTCTGGGGAAATGTTCGAACGCTTCGTGCCGATGCAGGCCGCCACCCCACCATCGACGAACACCAATTCCTGCTCGCGTCAGCGCCTTGAGCGCCCTTTCCATCGAATCCGACGGCAGGCC
>NZ_PNOT02000179.1 GCF_002879535.1 Mesorhizobium intechi | reverse complement strand
CTTATGCACTGCATCGGCCAGCCCCATCTGAACCCGAACGCTTTTTTCTTGAGGGTAGGCCTCCTTTGGTTCCATTGTTAGAACCAGATTCCATTGATTTTTGGGAACCAGATGAAGACCAGCTTTCCCGTCGACGGCATCGCCCTGGATCGCGACAGCCCCGCCAATCTGCACCGGCAGCTCTATGTCCAGTTACGCGGCCTGATCGAACGGCGCGTGCTGCCGAGCGGCCACGCACTGCCCTCGACACGGGTCATGGCGCGGGATCTGAATGTCGGACGCAACACCGTGATTGCCGCTTGCGACCAGCTGGCGCTGGAGGGCTATCTGGCGATACGTCCGCGCAGACCCTCGGTGGTGATGGATCTGCCCACGCGTCCGGCAGTTGCCGAACAAATGTTCGTCGAGGACGCCAATCCGCTATCGCGGCGCGGCCAGACCATGCTTGCCCAACCCTATCATCATGGCCGGCCGGGGATGCTTGCCTTCCATCCCGGCATGCCGGACCCGGACAATTTTCCGTTCAACACCTGGTCGAAACTGCTCAGCCGCCGCGCGAAGTTCGCCCATATCGATCTTTTCGGCACCTATCACGTCAAGGGTTATCCGCCACTTTGCGAGGCCATAGCGCGCTATCTCACCGCCTCGCGCGGGGTGAAGTGCACCGCCGAGCAGATCGTCGTGACCAACGGCGCGCAGTCGGCGTTCGACCTTCTGGCCCGGCTGCTGATCGATGACGGCGACACGGTGTGGATGGAGGAGCCGGGCTATTACGGCGCCGGTTCGGCCTTCGTCTCGGCCGGCGCGAAACTGGCGCCGCTGCGCGTCAGCAATGCCGGCTGGGATCTCGATCCGCCCGATGTCGTGCCCCGCATGATCTTCGTGACGCCCTCGTGCCATCACCCGCTCGGCATAACCATGCCGATGGAACAGCGGCTCAACCTGCTACACATGGCCGAGACCTGGCGTTCGTGGATCATCGAGGACGACTATGACGGCGAATACCGTTTCCAGGGCCAGCCCATTCCGGCATTGCAAGGCATCGGCGCATCGAACCGCGTGGTCTATGTCGGCACTTTCGCCAAGATCCTTTTCCCCGCCATGCGGCTGGGCTTCATGGTGGCGCCCAAGGCGATCGACCATACGATCGTCTCGGCGCTGAGCGTGAGCGGCCAGTTCGCCCCCTTGCTGACCCAGGCCGCGCTGGCGGACTTCATGAATGAGGGGCATTTCAGCCGCCATCTCAGGCGCATGCGGCGGCTCTACGCGGAGAGACGGCAGTTCTTCCTGGCAAGCGCGCAACGACATCTCGGGGAATGGCTGGATTTCCACACGACCGAATCCGGAATCCAGGTCGTCGGCATTTTCCGCGACAGATGCAGCGACAGGGCGGTAGCCGAGGCCGCGCTCAAGCAGGGCATCAACGTGTCGGCCCTGTCTATCCAGTATCGCCACGGCACGCTGCAGAACGGCCTTGTCATGGGCTTCGCGGCCGCCGATGCGCAGACGACCGAAAGGACGATGCAAAAGTTTCGCACCGTGCTGCAAAGCCATTTTTCGCGAATGAATGATCCTCGGTAAGCTTTGCGGGTCGACGAGGTGAACTTCGGCTCCAGCCACAAAGCTCGCTGGTTCGGGCGACGAAGGTGGGCGCCGATGGTTTATCACCAGCGCCCGTTCCTCCAATTCAGGCCATCTGCAACTGCCTGCGCGGCAGCGGCGGGAAGGCGATCGCTATGCCCGCGGCACCCAGGCCGATGAGGGCCGAGCCGATGAACAGCCAATGGTAGCTGGCATAGGCGTCGAACACCATGCCGCCGGCGAGCGGGCCGAGCGCCATGCCGAGGCTGGACAGCATGGTGGCGGCGCCGAACACGGTGCCGAGGATGCGCTGGCCGAAATATTCGCGCGCCAGCACCGCGTAGAGCGGCATGACGCCGCCATAGGTGGCGCCGAAGATGACGGCCAGCACATAGAACTGATCGAGCTGGCTGACCGAGAGATAAGCGGCAATGACGATCGCCTGGATCACCAGACCCGCGATCAGCACCGGCTTGACGCCGAGCCGGTCGGCCAGCACGCCGTAGAAAAGCCGGCCGCCCAAGCCGGCGAGGCCCTCGACGCTGTAGATCGTCACCGCCGCCATGGGGGCGACGCCGCACAGCATGGCGTAGCTGACCATATAAAAAAGGTCAGTCCGAGCACGATGAATTGCGGCGAGCGCAGTGCCTGGGGCACGCTCATGCCGGTGCCCTCGGCGACCGGCGCGGAAGCCCCGTCGGCCACAGCGGGCTTTGGCGGCTGACGCACCAAAAGCACCGCCGGCAACAGCAGCACCCAGGCCATGATGCCGATGTCGAACATGGCTGTGCGCCATTCATAGGCCGAGATCAGCCAGCGGGCGAAGGGCGAGATCGTCATCGGCGCGACGCCCATGCCGGCCGAGACCAGCGAAACCGCAAGGCTGCGGTTGGTGTCGAACCAGGCCGTGGTCAGCGCGATCATCGGCGCGAAGAACGCGCTGGCGGCAAGCCCGACGAGCACGCCATAGCTGATCTGGAAAGTCAGCAGCGAGCCGGCGCGGCTCGCCACCACGAGTGCCAGGCCGAGCAGCGCGGCACCGATCGCCACGACGATGCGGGCGCCGAAGCGGTCGGACAGGGCGCCCCAGGCGAAGCCGCCGAGACCCATCACCAGGAAGTTGAGCGTCATGGCGCTCGAAATGCCGGCTCGCGACCACTGTGTGTCGATCGCCATCGGTTCTAGGAAAATCGCCAGCGAAAACATCGTGCCGATGGCGACACAGGACATCAGCGCACCTGTGGCGACAATGACCCAACGATAGGAAAGGTTCATGCAAATCTCCCATGCCAGAGGGCAGCACTGCGCGCTGCTTGCGTCCGAAGGACGATGGCACCGAAACCGATCCTACAATCCGGTTGCATTTTTTATCCAGTCTGAAACGACGCTGCTTCAGGCATCCGGACCGCTCTGGGGCCAGTCAGATCGGCAGTTCCGATGTGTATTTGATCGTCCAGCTCGGCACATCGGTCTTGACGTTCTGGACGCCCTTGATGCGGCTCAGATGCTCCGACTGGAAGCGGCGATAGTCGTTGATGTCGGCCGCCACCACGCGCACCATGGCATCGCAGTCGCCGAGCATCAGGTAGCATTCCATCACTTGCGGCAGCTTGGCCACTTCGGTGGCGAAGTGCTGGATCGTGTCCTCGTCCTGGGTCTTCAGCCAGATGCGGGTGAAGAAGGTGAGGCCCTTGCCGATGCTGGCCGGGTTGAGCACGGCGACATAGCGGTCGATGACGCCGGCCTCCTCCAGAAGCTTCACGCGGCGCAGGCAAGGCGAGGGCGACAGGCCGACTTCATTGGCCAGATCGTTGTTGGCCATGCGCCCGTCGCGCTGCAGCGCCCGCAGGATGCGCCTGTCGATATCATCGAGCTTCATGGGTTTGGATTCCGACTATTCCGTGAATTGTGACATTCAATGCCAAAAAAACGGCAAAGACAACAATCTTCGCAACCAAATTGCGAGGCCAACTTTATATGGTTGTGCCAATACCATCACCCATCTGACGCGTAACCGAAGACGGTGGGCACGAGGCCAGCCTATGGAAAATCATGAGCGTTTCTGAAGCAACATCGTCCGAAGCGATCGACGACGGATCGGGTTCGGAGTTCCGGCGAGGGGTCATGTCGTGCGTGCCGGTCCTGCTCGGCACAATCCCCTATGCGCTGGTGCTGGGCGCGCAGGCGACGCAGAAAGGCCTCAGCGCGGTCGAACTGCCTCTCATGACCGGACTGAATTTCGCCGGCGGTTCGGAATTCGCGGCCATCCAGCTCTGGACGTCGCCGCCGCACATCGCGCTCATCGTCGCCATCACCTTCCTGGTCAACAGCCGTCACTTCCTGATGGGGGCGGCCCTGGCGCCATTCCTGGAGCATTTGCCGCAGCGCAAGACATTCGCGGCACTGTTCTTCCTGTGCGACGAAAGCTGGGCGCTTGGCCTGGCTGACGCAAGGCAGCGCGCCAGCGCCGGCATCGCGCCAGCCTTCAGCCTGCGTTACTACATGGGCGCGGCCCTGGCGATGTACCTGGCCTGGGTGGGCTTCACGGCGGCGGGCGCGCTGCTTGGCCCGATGCTTGGCGATGTCCAGCACTACGGTTTCGACATGGCGTTTCCGGCCGTCTTCCTGGTGCTGATGCGCGGCATGTGGAAGGGGATGAAGGCGGCGTGGCCCTGGCTGGTCAGCCTGGTTGTCGCGGCCCTTGTCTATCTCTTCATTCCCGGCGCCTGGTATGTCGCGGCGGGCGCGGTGTCGGGGCTGCTTGCTGCCTGGCTGATGGCAGGTGACGCATGATCGACATGGCAACCCTTGCCACCATCGTGCTGATGGCCGGCGTCACCTATCTCACGCGGATCGGCGGCTATGTGATGCTGCGCAACCGCGTGCTCGGCGCGCGTGCGACCGCGGTGATGGAGGCGGCGCCCGGTTGCGTGCTGATCTCGGTCATCGCGCCGGCCTTCGTGTCGCGCAATCCCGCCGACCTTCTGGCGCTGGCCATCACCTTCATCGCGGCAACGCGGCTTTCCATGCTGCCGACCGTGCTGATCGGCGTCGCTTCGGCGGGGATGCTCAGGCATTTGATGGGCTAGAGCGTCGGGCGACTAAGGTGAATCGTTGGGATTCCCTTTTTGATTGAAGTCTGATTCCTATTGGTGCGGAGGTACACCATGGGGAAAGCGGTTTCGCAGGATTTGAGGCTTCGACTCGTTCGCGGCATTGCAGAGGGCAAGTCGCGGCGGGCAGTTGCGGCGCAGTTTGAGGTGGCGCCTTCGACGGCGGTGCGCGTTCAGGCACGCTATGCGGCGACGGGCTCTGTCGAGCCGGCCCGTCAGGGCCGTCCTGCCGGGTCCGGCAAACTCGGCGCGTATCGTCAGGTCATTGTCGACAAGGTGAGGGCCAGGCCGGACATCACGATGCCCGAGCTTGGCGCGTGGCTTGAAGGCGAGCACGGCGTCAGGGCGGACCCGTCGAACCTGTCGAAGTTGCTGTGCCGGGAGGGGTTTACGTATAAAAAAAGTGCTGCTGGCGTCGGAGCAAGAACGGCCCGACGTGAAAGCGGCACGGTGTGAGTGGCGCGACCATCATCAGCCCCTGATGCGCGCGCAGCCGGCGCGGCTCGTCTTCATCGACGAAACGAGCGTCAAGACCAACATGACCCCACTGCGCGGGCGCAGCCTGCGCGGCAAGAGGCTGCTGGCCGATGCACCTTTCGGCAAATGGCATACCCAGACCTTCATCGCAGGCCTGCGTTGCCATGAGCTGGTGGCCCCCTGGATCATCGAGGGAGCCATCGACGGGGCGGCTTTCGATGCCTATGTCGAAACCCAACTCGCACCGGCTCTCGGGCGCGGCGACATCGTCATTCTGGACAATCTGAATGTCCACAAAAGTCCGCGCGCCGCTATGGCGCTCAAACAGCGCGGCGCCTGGTTCCTGTTTCTGCCCAGATACTCGCCCGATCTCAACCCGATCGAGATGGCCTTCGCAAAGCTCAAAACCCTGTTGCGAAAGGCCAAAGCGCGAACCTACGACGATCTTATCCGCGCCGTCGGCAGCATCTGCGCCATGTTTGATCCAACCGAATGCTGGAACTATCTCAAAAAAGCAGGATACGTTGCATGTTAATCGCCCGACGGTCTAAAATGAAAAAGGCAGGCGCGAACGCCTGCCCTTCTAGTCCAGATGATCGATGGCCTTACGCGGCAGCGGCGGCCTGCTGGCTGGCGACCACGGCGTTGACCTTGGCGGTCGCCTTGGCGAGCGCCGCGGTGACCGCGTCGGGACCCATGCCGACGCCTTCGATGCGGATGACGTCGACATCGGTCATGCCGAGGAAGCCGAGCACGCCGCGCAGATAGGGAATGGCGTGATCGAACTGCACGGCCGCACCCTCGGAATAGATGCCGCCCGAAGCCAGCACGATATAGACCTTCTTGCCGGTGACGAGACCCTTGGGGCCGTTCTCGCCATAGGCAAAGCTCCGGCCGGAGCGGGCGATGTGGTCGACCCAGGACTTCAGCGTCGAGGAGATGTTGAAGTTGATGAAGCCGGTGGCGAGGATCACCGTGTCGGCGGCGAACAGCTCGTCGAGCACGGCATCGGAAACGCCGACGACTTCAGCCTGGCGCGGGGTGCGCGCTTCAACCGGCGTGTAGATGCCGGTCGCGTAGTCGGCATCGATATGCGGCAGCGGGTTGGCGACGAGGTCGCGCACGACAAGCGTGTTCGACGGATCGGCGGCGAGGAGCTTTTCGGCGAGTTCGGTGGCGATGCGGGTCGAGTGCGAGGCAGCGCCGCGCGGGCTCGAGGTAACGAGAAGAATGGACATAGCGGGTTTCTCCAGTGAATGAATTGTCCCGCCACATATGGGGTATAGACCCATCAAAAAAACTGGTATATTTTATATACAATCCATCCACAAATTAGATACTGCGATGCAGCCCAATCCGACACTCGACCAGCTTCAGATATTCGTTGCCATCGCCGACAGCGGGAGTTTCTCGGCGGCTGGCCGCAAGCTCAACCGGGCGCAATCCGTCATCAGCTATGGCATCGCCAATCTCGAGGCGCAGCTGGGGCTGAAGCTGTTCGAACGCGAGGGCACGCGCGAGCCGCAACTGACCGAGATCGGCCGGGCGATGCTGGAGGATGCAAGGCGCATGATCGGGGTGCTGCAGCGCATGCGGACCCGCGTCGATGGCCATCATCATGGGCTGGAGGCCGAAGTTGCGCTGTCGGTCGATGCGACATTGCCGTCGCCGGTGCTGGTGCGGGTGCTGAAGGCGTTCGAGGCGCAGTTTCCGACCGTGATGCTGCGCCTGCATATAGGCTCGCTTGGATTGATCCCGGACCACGTCGTCAATGGACAGGCCGATCTCGGCATTGGCGGCCTTCTCGGCGAGGTCGACGTCCATTTGGTGCGCATCGGCTTCATGTCGATGGTGCCGGCGGCGGCGCCCGGCCATCCCCTGGCGCTGCTGCCCAAGCCGGTAAAGATCGAGGATGTGCGCGAGCACACGCAGCTCGTCGTCATCGATCAGTCCGAACGCACCAAGGGGCGGGACTATGGCGTCTTCGCGTACCGCACCTGGCGGCTTTCGGACATGCGCACCAAGCATACGCTGATGCGCGAGGGACTGGGCTGGGG
>NZ_PNOT02000321.1 GCF_002879535.1 Mesorhizobium intechi | reverse complement strand
GCCCAGTAGGCGAAGAAAGGCGTTGCCCGGAAGGCGACAGCCTGACATTTGAAGGAACGCCACGCGTCCGATTTCGACGCACCTACGGCGTGGTTGTTTTCAAGCAGCACTTGCCCTGTCCGGAATCTGGTTTCGGGGTGATGCGCCAGGGATGTGCAGGCGACATGAATTTGCAGAGCATGACCGGATTTGCGCGTGCCGTCGCAGAGCATCACGGCACCTCGATCGCCTGGGAGGTCAAGTCCGTCAACGGCAAGAGTGTCGAGGTGCGGCTGCGGCTGCCTCAAGGTTTCGAGCGTCTGGAGCCGGCTGTCAGGCAAACGCTGCAGAAGCGTTTCGCCCGTGGCAATTTCCAGGCCACGCTGACCATCGGCCGCGCCGCGGGGGCGCAGGCGCAACCCGTCGTCAACGAGGCGTTTCTGAAGGACCTTGCAGGCCTCGCCAAGCGGCTGCAGGAACAGTTCGGCGTTGCTCCCGCGACGGCTGACGGCCTGCTGTCGCTGCGTGGCGTGCTCGACAGTCCCGAAACCGTGGAAACCGAAGAGGCGCGCGCTGCGCTCGACACCGCCATCATGGCTGCGCTCGACGTGGCGCTGAAAGGGCTCGAGCAGGCACGGCAAAACGAGGGTGCTGCCCTGGCCTTGCTGCTCTCCGGCCAAATCGACGCGATCGAGGCACTGACGCTGCGCGCGGAGGCGGATCCATCCCGCGAGACGGCGGCAATCCGTGAGCGCATAGCCGAGCAGGTCAGGCTGCTGATGGACGCGTCCGCCAATCTGGATGCGAGCCGCCTGCACATGGAGGCGGCATTCCTCGCAACCAAGGCTGATATTCGCGAAGAGATCGATCGGCTGAAGACGCATGTCGCATCGGGCCGGGCACTGCTTCAGGGCGGCGGTGCCGTCGGCCGGAAGCTCGATTTTCTGGCACAGGAATTTAACCGCGAATCGAATACGCTGTGTTCGAAGTCGAACGCCGCAGCCGTCACCGCGATCGGGCTGGAGCTGAAGGCGGCGGTCGACCAGTTTCGTGAACAGGTCCAGAATCTGGAGTAGCCGATGGTTGCCAAGGAACCGATGGTTCCCAGGGATTTGGGATCCCGCATCCGCCGCAGGGGGCTGATGCTCGTCCTGTCGTCGCCATCCGGTGCCGGCAAGTCGACGATCGCACGCAACCTCTTGGAAAGCGATTCCAGCCTCGAGTTGTCGGTCTCGGTTACCACCAGGCCGCGCCGCGGCTCGGAGATCGAGGGTGTTCATTACCATTTCCGCACGATGCGCGAGTTCGAACGGTTGCGGGATTCCGATGCGCTGCTCGAGTGGGCGGAGGTGCACGGCAATTGCTATGCGACACCGCGCGAACCCGCGGAACTGGCGCTGGCGCAGGGCCGCGACATGCTGTTCGACATCGACTGGCAAGGCGCCCAGCAGCTGAAGGAGAAGATGCGTGCCGATATCGTCTCGATCTTCATCCTGCCGCCGTCGATGAAGGAATTGAAGGCCCGCCTGAAGCGCCGCGCCGAGGATCAGGAAGCGGTGATCGAGACGCGGCTGAAGAATGCCCGCAACGAGATCGAGCACTGGAAGGAATATGATTTCGTCATCGTCAATGACGATCTCGACCGCGCCTTCGCCGAGGTGCGCGGCATCGTCGTCGCCGAACGATTGCGGCGCGACCGCCGGCCCGGTCTCTTCGATTTTGTTTCGGGGCTGCTGGACGAGAAAACCGTCTGATTGGCTTCAGAATGCCATGCCGTCGATCAGGATCAGATGTCGGCTGAGCGCGGCATCGCGCCCATCCTGCGCCGCAGTGTCTGCATCGTCGCGATTCTAGAGCAATTCCAGGAAAAGTGTGAGCGGTTTTCCGTCCGGAATTGCGTCAAAACAAAGAGTTGGAGCGGTTCGCCGTTGCCATGAAACGGTGAAACGCTCTGGAGCTGCCGGCGCTAAGCCGCATTGGTGAGCCGCACAAATTCCTCGACGCTGAGCGTTTCGGCGCGGCGGGTCGGATCGATGCCGGCGCGTTCGAGCAAGGCTTCGCCGCCAAGGCTTTTCACGCTCTGCCGCAGCATCTTGCGGCGTTGACCGAAGGCTGCTTCGGTGACGCGGCCGAGTTTCTTTACGTCAGCAGGCAGGGGCGTCGCGCGCGGCTCCAGATGCACCACCGAAGAGGTGACCTTGGGCGGCGGCGTGAAGGCCTGGGGAGGCACGTCGAAGGCGATCCTGGCCTTCGTGCGCCAGCCGGCCAGCACCCCAAGCCGACCATAGGCGTCGCTGCCGGGCTCGGCGACGATGCGCTGGGCAACCTCACGCTGGAACATCAGCGTCATCGAGGCGTAGAAGGGCGGCCAGTCCACGACCGTCAGCCACCGGACGAGCAGTTCCGTGCCGATGTTGTAGGGCAGATTGGCCACGATCCGCACCTGACCGCTGGTTCCGGCGACCGCGGAGGCGAGGGCGGCGAAGTCGGTTTTCAGCGCATCGCCGGCAACCACCTCCAGCCGGCCGGGATAATGAGCGGAGACCTCGGCCAATGCCGCCAGGCAGCGCTCGTCGCGCTCGATGGCGACAACCCGGACAGCGCCGTTGGAAAGCAGCGCTCTTGTCAGGCCTCCAGGTCCCGGCCCAACCTCGATCACCGCGGTGTTTGTCAGGTCGCCCGCGCTGCGTGCGATCTTGCCGGTCAAATTGAGGTCGAGCAGGAAATTCTGGCCAAGCGCCTTTTTCGCCTGCAGCCCATGGCGCTCGATGACATCGCGCAGTGGCGGCAGCCCGTCGATGCTCATGCGTTCGGACTCCAAACGGAATCGCTCATGCGGCCGCGGCCTTCTTGTCGGTATCGGCGAGCGTTCTGGCGAGCTTCAATGCGGCGATCAGGCTGTCCGGCCGTGCAATGCCCTTGCCGGCGATATCGAAGGCGGTGCCATGGTCTGGCGACGTGCGGATGAAGGGCAGGCCGAGCGTGACGTTGACCGCATCGTCGAAAGCCAGCGTCTTGGCCGGGATCAACGCCTGGTCGTGATACATGCAAAGTGCTGCATCGTAGCCTGCCCGCGCCCGCGCATGGAACAGCGTGTCGGCCGACAGCGGGCCGAAAGCATCGATGGCCTCGGCGCGCAGTATGTCGACTGCCGGCCGCACGATATGTTCGTCCTCCAGGCCCATCGAACCGCCTTCGCCGGCATGCGGATTGAGGCCGGCGATGGCCAGCCTCGGCCTGGCGATGCCGAAGCGGCCGGCGAGGTCGGCCGCGGTGATGCGCGCGGTCGCGACGATCAGTTCGGTGGTCAGGGTCTTCGGCACCTCCGCCAGCGCGATGTGGATGGTGACGGGAACCGTGCGCAAGTCCGGGCCGGCCAGCATCATGACCGGCATTGCCTCGACGCCACTGTGCCGTGCAGCCAGATGCGCCAGATATTCGGTGTGCCCGGGAAAGCGGAAACCTGCATCGTAGAGCGGCTTCTTGGCGATCGGGCAGGTGACCACAGCGGCGGCGTCACCAGCAAGGCAGGCGGAGACAGCGCGATCGATCGCCTCGACGGTTCCGGCCGCGTTGGCCGGATCAGGCCGGCCGGGGCTGTCGATGAACCGGGCGGCCAGTGGAACGATCGGCAAGGTGTGGGAGAAAGCCTGCGCCGCCTGCGTCGGTGTCGTCTCGACGATCGGCACCGACACGCCCAGCCGGCGTGCCCGTGAGGCGATCAGCCCCGGATCGGCCAAAAGATAAAAGGCGGGCAGGCCGACCGCCTCGCGCGCCAGGAAGGCGGCGATGGCGATTTCGGGGCCGATGCCGGACGGATCGCCGACGCTCAGCGCCAGCGCGGTCATCGCGCTCTTCACGTCAGCGCTTGACGATGCGGGCTTTCGCCTTCAGCTCGTCGACATATTTCTTGCTGAGCTCGTCGGCGGCCTTGTCGTTGGAGCCTTCGCTCTGGAACACCATCTGGGCCGTCTTGTCGTCGGACACTTCGCGCGACGAGCAGATGCCGATGAACTCGACGCCACGCTCGGTCTCGCGCGTGGTGGTGGCGCCACCGACCTTGGTCGCCTTGATCTGCTCGGCCCAGTCCGGCGGCAATTGCGGCGCCAGCACCCGGCCCAGATCGCGAACGGTGACGTCGATCAGGCCCTTGGCGAATTCGCGCGTCGTGTTGCAGCCGTTGAAGCGGGCGCGCATGGCATCGGCCTCGCGCTTGCGCTTGGCCAGCGTCGCGCTGCGCTCGGCGGCCGGCACGACGAAGATGACCTGCTGCAGCATGTACTCGGTGGCGCTTGGTTTGGCCCCGCCCTTGTCGAGCATGCGCCGCACTGCGTCCTGCTCGGTCACGCTGCCGCCTTCACCGGACCGGTAACGCGCGCTCAAAGCCTGGTTCCAGGCCATCTGGGCGCGAATGAATTCCTTGAAATGATCCTTGCCGACGCCGGATTTTTCCATCACGCCATCAAGCTGGCTGAGTTGCATCTTGTTGTTGGTGGCAAAGCGCTGATAGGCCGACTCGACCTGAGCGTCGCTGATGCGTATGCCAAGCCGCCTGGCTTCGGCAAGGCGCAGCGTCTGGTCGATCATTTCCTGGGCGGCATCGCCCTTCTTGCGCTGCAGCTTCAGGAAGGCGGCGCGGTGCGCGATATCGCCTGACGTGATTGGTACGTCGTTGACGACGTATTTGATCGCGCTGGCGAAAGCCGGCGGCGTCATGACCGTCATCGACACGGATGTCGCCGCTACAAGCAGCGCGAACCCTGCTGAAAAGAGGTATTTCCTCATCATTGGCATCCCAATTCTATCCCGGTTCCGCCCATTTTGTCCTCTTCCGGGTGCGCGAATCCGTGCCAGCCCTATGCGGCGAAACGATGTCTCGCCGGCTACTGGATGGTGTCGATCGCGCTGGTCGACGAGCCGAAGTCGCCGAGGGTGCGGAACGACAGGTTGAAGCCGATGCTCTGCGTCACTTCCCTGGTGTTCAGGTCGCGCGACTGCGAGTACGTCATCAGATAGGTGAAGCAGGAATCGTTGTAGGCGAAGCCGACCCCATCCTTGACCAGCAGGCTTTGCTGCAGATCATAGGTTCCTGTCCCGAACACGCGCCAGTTTTCGGCAAGATGGGTGGACGCACCGAGCGTCACCTCATGCCGATCGGTCGTGAAACCGTAGAGCGGCTGGGCCTGGATGAAAGCGTACTTGGCGCTGAGCGACACCGGCAGGCCCGAATAGGCTGCCTTCACCTCGGCGCGGCGAACCTCGAAAGTCTGTTCGTCGAAGCGGCCGCTGACGGAAGCCGCGAACCCGTTCGGGCTGCTGATGCCAAACAGGCCGACATAGTCGGACTTGGTGTTCTGAAGGCCCGAATAGGCACCGACATTGACCAGATCCGGCGCGGCGAAGGAGTTCTCGCCGCCGATCTGGTAGGATTGGCCGAAAATGGCATTGGTGCCCCAGCCGTTGATATAGGAGCCGGAGTAGCGGAAGCCGACATTGGCGCGCGAGCCGCCTTCGATGCGGTCATAACCGGAGAATTTGTCGCGTTCGAACAGGGTGGTCGCGTCGAACACCATGCTCTGGGCGTCTTCGTTCGGAATGGCGAGGCCGCCGACATATTGTTCGTTCGGACGCAGGAACAGCTGCGCCATCGGCTCGACGACGTGGCTGGAGCCGCTGGCCATGGAAAACAGCAGTGGCCAGCGCATCTCGAGCCCGGCGGTCGCCATGTAGCGGGCGAACGACGAACGCATATCGTCGTTGGCATTTATCAACGGATTGGCCGCCATCTGGTTGACGGCGGCGAGCGAACCCGATGACGCATTGAGATAGTCGACGTCGCCTTGCAGCGCCAGCAGCGGTGTCAGCACCAGCCCGTCGTCGGTCACGAAGCTCCGCTTCCATTCGGCCTCGGTGGTGAGGCGGCCGGATTCGCCTTCGATACCGCGCACGCGCTGCACGGGCGTGCCGGCGTTGTAAGGAACGTTGAAAGTCTGGTCGAGCTCATCACGGCGGAGGACCCGCGTGTTGACGTTGAGCGACAGCTGGCCGCCGGCCACCGACGCTTCGGGGATATAGGCGTAGTCAAGCGACGGCAGCACCCAGGGCTGCTGGTTGCTGCGCGCGGCAATATTGCTGTTGAGTGTATTTTCCTGCACATCGAAGTGCATGGCGCGCACATCGAAGTAGTTGCGGCCATTGAGCCCGGTCAGGTAAACCGTCGACCGATGGATGCTGCCATTGTACTTGTCGATGTTGTAGGTGCTCGAGAAATTCTTGTCCGTCTGCAGAAGCACATCCCAGCCGAAATTCCAGCGTTCGTTGATAGCGAACTGCCCCTGCGTGCCCATCATCCCGCGGCGTTTGTTGGGATCGGCCGCCGTGCCCGAATCGACGTTGCGCCCGGCACGGTCGATGAAGGCGTCCGGATCGCGCTGCTGAATTCCGGCGATCTTCAAACTGTATTCGCCATTGTTAAAGCGCTGGCGCCACTCGGCCTCGCCGAGGAAACCCTGCTTGGTATAGCCGCTTCCCGACACCGTCAGGTCATATGTCGGCGAAAGCGCGAAATAATAGGGAACCTTGACGCTGTATCCCAGATGGCTGTTGTAGCTGATGCTTGGGATCAGGAAGCCGCTCTTGCGCTTCACCGTCGGGTCGGCGATCTCGAAAGCCGGCAGATAGGCGAGCGGAAAGCCGAAGAATTCGAAATTCGCATTCTCGAAGCGAACCGTCTTCTTCTCGCCATTCCAGATGATCTTCCTGGCTTTCACGCGCCAGGTCGGAGCCTTGTCTGGCTTGTCTTCGCACGGTTCGCAGGCGGTGTAGACGCCATTGTGGAAGGTGGTCAGCACGCCGCCCATGCGCTCGGCGCTTTCAGCGGCGAAATAGGCCTTGTCGATGGTTTCGACGCGCAGCGCGTTGACGAAACCGTCGGCGAAATCGTCGGTGATATCGATATGCTGCGAATTGATCTTGGTGCCGTCGCTGTTGACGATTTCAACATTGCCGGTGGCAACCATCCGCTTGGTGTTGCGGTCGTAGATGACCTTCTGGGCGACGAGGCGGTTGCCGCCATAGTCGATCTGCACGCCACCGACGGCGGTCACCGTCTGGTTGTCGTTGTTATAGACCAGCGTGTCGGCCGCCAGCAGCATCTGCGAGCCGGACGGAACGTTGGCCGCCACCTTGCCGACTTCCTGCGCGAACGCAGGCAACGGCACGGCGCAGGCAAGCAAGCACGCCAAGGCGCTCGCCGCATAAAGGCGCGCCAAATGGGCCTGCCTGCTGCTGGGCAAAAACGCCTCCCTCACTAGCCGTCTTCCTTGTATAGCAGGAAAGTCACCCCGAAGAACATAGCTACCACGACTGGCACCGAGGCGGCTATGGCAGTCGGCACGAACCCCGCCACGCCGAATGCCTTCACCAGCACCGAGACGACATAAAGCAGAAACCCGGCAACGACGCCACCCAGAATCATCGTTGCCGATTGTCCCATCCTCGCAAATCTCATTGAAACTGTTGCCGCAATCAGCGTCATGGCGACGAGGAGGAACGGCAACGCCACCAGCGAATCAAACTGCATGGCAAACGCATTTGCCTTGAGGCCGAAGGAACGGGCAACCTCGATTTTTCCGGGCAGGTCGTAGAACGGGATTGTCTCCGGGCGCGCCAGTCGCTCCTGCACGAATTCAGGCTTCAGATTGGTCGGCACACGATCGCTTGCCGCGGGCTGGATGGTGCCGTTCCTGAAGGTCTTGACATCCTGCAATTCCCAATAGCCGTCCCGCAGGTAAGCGCGCGCCGCGTCCTTGCGCTCGACGATGTTGCCTTGCTGGTCGAGGACGAAAAAGACGGCATCGGCCATCTCCAGACCCTGGTCGAGGATGGCCCGCGCGCCGATGATGGTGTCGCCGGTGCCGGTTTTCTGACGAATCCAGGGGGCGGCGTCGGCCGAGACCGTATTTGATTTGCCGGAGCGCAACTGGGTTTCGATCTGTTCGGACAGGGAGAAGGCATGCGCGGCAAGCGGGTTGATGAGCCCGACCGACACAAAGCCGAACAGCAACGCGCCGATGCAGCACGGCAAGAGGAATTGCCAGGCGGAAACACCGGCGGACCGCGCGATGACCAGTTCGTAGCGGCGGTTGAGCGAAACCAGTGTCGCCATCGCCGAGAACAGGCCGACAAATGGCACGGTCTGCAGCATGATCATCGGCATGCGAAGGCCTGAAATGGCCACCGCCGTTCCGTAGGTGAAGCCGGGCAGGCCGGTGGTGCGGCCGGACAGCTCGGTGAAATCGATCAGGAACACAAGGGCCAGCAGGCCCAGGAAGAACCAGATCGTGATCGTCACGTAGCGGAAGAAGAAATAACGACCCAGCGTCCAGCCCATCAGCCGATCCCCTGATCTGAGGTGCCGCGCCTGGACCAGCGCAGTTTGAGGGCGTTCCAGCTGTCGCCGAAGCGGCTGGCCAGATTTGTCATCCAGTCCGCCCAGGCCACCGGCAGTTCCATGGTCCGGTTGGAGACGATGAACCAGATCGCCACCGCGGAAGCCACTATGGGCACGCCATAGACCATGTAGGCATATTGCGGCACTTCATCGGCCTTGCTTGCGGCGAAGAAACCCAGCCAGCGCACGAAGAGGGATATGGTGATGGCCGTGATCAAAGGGTTGACGCGTGCCTCGCGATGCGAGCGCGCGTCCCCGGCGACCGCCAGCGCGATCAGCGCGAACACCATGGAATACAGCCATTCCGAAAATCGCTGGTCGATCTCGGCCCGGTATTCCTGGGGGGCCTGCTGGAAGTTCTTGTCGTTGGGGCTTGGATTGAGCAGGTACTGGGTGGTCTGGTCCTTCGGCAGCAGCGTCACCTCGGAGGCCGCCGCCATGAAGGCCGACATGTCGAAAGCATAGGAGGTGAACCGGATGACACTGAGGTCGCCGGTCAGTGTTTTGCGGTGGATGACGCCGTCATTCATCATCAGCACCTTCTCGCCGCCGCGTTCGACGACGCTGCCGGTCTTGGCATAATAAACGAGATTGACGCCTTCCTCGCGCGAATCGGCGACGAAGATACCGCCTAGCCGATTGTCGGGAAGCCGCTCGCCAATCTGCAGGAACAGTCCGTCCTCGATCTTGCGGAACGTGCCCTCCTGGATGATCAGCGACAACAGATCGGCGCGCGACTGCGCCACCAAAGCGCGGTTCTTCTGCCGTGCATAGGGGTCGATACCATTGTCGACGGCAAAGGAAAAAACGCTCGCCGCAAGCGCCAGAAGCATGATTGGCCGCACGATCGTCCAGCGTGATGCGCCGGCGGCGTTGACGACGGCGAGTTCGGAATCCGAATTCATGACGCTGAGTGTCTGCGCGACCGCCACCACCAGCGCGAAAGGCACGACGATCGGAATGATCGAGGGAAGAATGAGCGCGGCGACCTCGAAGAAGGTCAGCGACGACTGGCCGCTGTCGGTAACCAGATCGATCTTGGCCAGTACCTGCGTGGTCCACACGATGGCCAGCGTCCAGACCAGCGCTGCCAGAAAGACCACGAAAGCGCGGCGCATGATGTAGCGTTCAACGACCTTCATGAAGGCTTTACTCGATTTTCTCGAACGGCATCATGCCACCACGTTAAGGGTAGCTGTCCGGCGACGCCCGCACAACTGGCTCCGATGGGCTCGATCAGGCAGGCGATCCGGTTCCCGTCCCACGTCGCGTGCCGCAATGGATCGGAGTGTCGGAGGGAATGGATAAGAAAGGACGAACATCGATGGTTAACAACAGGTTGCGGCATGAAGCGGGGCCGTGCCGCGACGAATCGCCATCGATTCCAACAGTCATATGGGTAGCCATTTTGGCAAAGTCTTGCCAAATGCCGGAAAACGACCAAATGTCGCGGATCGCTTCAAACGCTTCGCACGCCATCCCCGAAAGCAGGACATGATGAACCCGAGACCATCGATTGCCTTTGCAAAATTCGCCGCGCCGCAGACGGCGGCGAACAGGAAGGGCACGGTCTTCGTGCTGTCGGCGGACGACGGCGGCCTGAGCGATGCGGCCAAGGCTTACGATCCTGGAAAGACGCTGGAACGGGCCTTCCCGGTGGCCGAATTCACCGGCAAGTTCGCCGGCGTCGTCGAGATACTGGCGCCGGAAGGAGCGTCGCTCGACAGGTTGGTCGCGATCGGCGCGGGCAAGGCGGCGGGGCTCGATGAATATGCCTGGCTGAAACTTGGTGGCACCATTGCGGCCTCGCTGCGCAAGCCAACCGACGTCGCCGTGGTACTCGACCTGGTTGGCGCTTCGATTGCTGGCAAGGACGCCGCCAACCTTGCGGCGGGCATTCTGCTGCGCAGCTATTCCTTCGACAAATACAAGACCAGTAAGGACAAGGATGACGCAAAGGCCGATCCGAAGAAGCCGGCCAAGATAACCATCCACACCGTCGACCCGGCAGGCGCCAAGAAGGCCTTCGCCGACGCCGAGGCGGTGATCGACGGCGTGCTTCTGGCGCGCGACCTTGTCAACGAACCGGCAAATATTCTGGGACCGGTCGAGTTCGCGGCCCGCGCCAAGGAACTCGAGACGCTCGGCGTCAAGGTCGAGATCCTGACCGAGAAGGAGATGAAGAAGCTCGGCATGGGTTCGCTGCTCGGTGTCGCGCAAGGCTCGCCCCGCGGCGCGCGCATGGCCGTCATGCAGTGGAACGGCGGCAAACCCAAGGACAGCCCGATCGCCTTCGTCGGCAAGGGTGTCACTTTCGACACCGGCGGCAATTCGATGAAGCCGGCTTCGGGCATGGAGGACATGAAGGGCGATATGGGTGGCGCCGCCGCCGTGACCGGCCTCATGCATGCGCTGGCCGCTCGCAAGGCAAAGGCCAATGTCGTCGGCATTATCGGCCTGGTCGAAAACGCCGTCGATGGCCATGCCCAGCGTCCGGGCGATATCGTCACCTCGATGTCGGGCCAGACCATCGAGGTGCTCAACACGGATGCCGAGGGGCGTCTCGTGCTGGCCGACGCGCTGTGGTACTGCAACGACCGCTTCCAGCCGAAATTCATGGTCAATCTGGCGACGCTGACCGGTGCCATCATGGTCGCGCTCGGCTTGCACTATGCCGGCCTGTTCTCCAACAATGACGAATTGGCGCAGAGGCTTGCGGCGGCAGGACAGGCGACGCAGGAGCGGCTGTGGCGCATGCCGCTCGGCGCCGAATACGACAAGCTGATCGATTCCAAGAACGCCGATATGAAGAACATTGGCGGCCGCTATGGTGGGGCCATCATAGCGGCGCAATTCCTGCAGCGTTTCGTCAAGGACACGCCCTGGGCGCACCTCGACATTGCCGGCACCGCCATGGGCTCGCCGTCGAACGAGATCAACCAGTCCTGGGGCTCAGGCTTCGGCGTGCGGCTGCTCGACCGGCTGGTGCGCGATCATTACGAGAGCTGACCCCGATCCATGGCCGACGTGCTGTTCTACCACCTGACCGAATCGACCCTGGAGGAGGCGCTGCCAGGCCTGCTCGAGCGCAGTGTCGATCGTGGCTGGCGCGCCGTGGTGCAGACCGGCACCGAGGAACGGCGAGACGCCCTCGACCAGCATCTGTGGACCTTCCGCGATGATTCCTTCCTGGCGCACGCGACCGATCGCGAGGCTTATCCCGACGAGCAGCCTATCCTGTTGACCACCGGCGACGGCAATCCCAACGAGGCCAAGATAAGGTTCCTGGTCGACGGCGCCGTGTCTCCCGACCTTGGCGGGTATGAGCGTGCCGCGTTCCTGTTCGATGGCCATGACGCCGCCCAGGTCGAGGCGGCGAGGGGGCATTGGAAGACGATGAAGGACGCGGGGCATGCCGTGACCTACTGGCAGCAGACATCGGACCGCCGCTGGGAGCGCAAGGCTTGATGCCATGCACGCAGCAAAGGCCAGAGCGCGCCGCATGAACCCTATCGATGCGACGCCCCTTCGAGGAATTCCAGGAAAAGTGTGAACGGTTTTCCCGGGAAAAGCGCGCAACGCGTTCCCTAGGAAATTAGGCGGTTCGCCGTTTCCATGAAACGGTGCCTAGCCTGCGATTTGCCGCGGACGATAAGGCTACTCTCGTGCCTTGATCCGTTTCTGTTTCCAACTGACGTAGTCGCCGTGTTTCAATTTCATGAACTCGTCCGCCCGGTTTTGATGCGAACTCCGGAAGACGTACCAGTCGCCGTCCGGCAATTTGCGCTGGTAGAGCACCTGGCCGGCCTGACGGTGCTCGAAGCAGGTGAGGGCGTTGGAGTCACCCCCCGCGCCATGCCATTTTGCCCGGAAGCAAATCTTGCCGCCTCCGGGGATGAACCAGATCCCGTCGCCGTAACCGAGCTTGCCCTTGTCCGAGGTCCAGGCGCTGAATTGACGGCGCTGCACGGCAAAATAGCCCGCGCCATTTCGACCCCAGAGCCATGACCGGTTCTGGTACATCCGGTAGATGCCCTCGTCGGGCACCGGCTCGGCGTTCATCGCCAGGTCGGCTGTCTGCGACGCCGTCTTGGCTGTTGCCGGAAGCTGGAAAGCCATGACGGCTATGGAACAGGCAAGTGCCGTTCCAATGGAATTCCCCAATACTCGTTTCACGGCCCCACCCCTACGATTTACGCTACGCTCTGTTTTTTCGCTTGCACTCGACCCGACACGGTACGCCTAGGGCAGGACATGCTGGGTAACTCTCCAATCGGGCAGCCCATAGCCACCCAACCATGGCCACACCTCCTTCTGGTTGAAGTAGACGACCGAGGTCAGCGCCGGAAACTGCGAATAGGACTTGCGGGAATCGGCCTGCCACTGCGAGACATATTCCTGCTTGCCGACATAGCCGAGTTCCGCCACCACGACCGGCTTGTTGAAACCCGCAACGCGGTCATATCCTGGCTTCAGCGTCTCGGCGAACGTACGGTCACGACCGGCCTCGTCATTGTCCTTTTTCTGCAGGCCGAATACCGACAGGCCGATGACGTCGACATAGTCGTCGCCAGGGTAGTACTTCTCCAGGCCCTCTTCGCCTTTGGGTGACCACATGTACTTGGCGGCCGGAGCGGCCTTGCGGCAGAGATCGACCTCGCGCTTGTAGGCGGCGATCCAGTCCTTGGGAGCCCAGTTGGCCCAGGTGAAGCGGCCGTTCTTGTCTTCCATTTCCTGCGCCCAACGGATGGTGACGGGGCTCTTCATGGCCCCGACCAGGTTGCAGATCGCCTGCATGTTGGCGTCATATTTGCCGCTCAATATGCCGTCGCGCAGTTCGTTCGGCGTGATACGCCAATCCTTCGACCAGGTCCAAGGCTCGATGGTGATCAAGAGCGACCGGTTTCGCTGAAGGGCATAGGCATCAGCCAAGGGAAGGGTCGCCAGATCGACGTCTTCCCAAGGTAGGAACAACTCCTCGATGCTGGCGGTCTTGTCGGCGCTGAAGTCGCCGTAAGGGTCATAGGATCCGAACGCCGACGCGGCGCTGCCCGTCTGGACGGGATCCGTCCCGGCTGCCGAGCCGGCGCCGGCGGTAGTCGGCAAAGTGGCGCTAACGGCCAACGCCAACGCGATTGCAAGCGCACTTGCTGCGATATGTTTCATGATAATCTCCCACGGCTTCGATATCTGCGGAAGTCGAAGCCTCGCCCACGCGTCGACGCATGACCGACGCAACCATCCATAACCCGATCGGCTTTATCGACGGAATCTGCGGGATTTCGGAGCGACAATTGGCGGGAGTGCTGCGCACGAATCCCACCATTAAAATCATCTCTCAAGACGCCGATACGAGGAGCTCAAGAGAGAAGTTTCGCCGCGATACTCACAAATTCGCGTCATATTCCGATATATCATCCCGCACTAATTTAAGAGCCGATCGCGATTGAGAGTCAAGTACAATTAACGGTTGCTTAACCATCATACGCTCAGCA
>NZ_PNOT02000136.1 GCF_002879535.1 Mesorhizobium intechi | reverse complement strand
TTGTAGTCGTTCTTGACGAAGGAGTGCGGCACGCGGATCGACGCGCCACGGTCGGCGACGCCATAGCTGAACTTGTTCCACGGCGCGGTCTCGTGCTTGCCGGTCAGGCGCTTGTCGTTGTCCGGGCCGTAGACGGCGATGTGGTCCATCAGGTTCTTGTCGAACTGCGCCATCAGGGCCTCGAAATAGGCCTTGCCGCCAACTTCGCGCATGAACTTGGTCGAGAAGTTGCAGTGCATGCCCGAACCGTTCCAGTCGGTGTCGCCGAGCGGCTTGCAGTGGAACTCGATGTCGATGCCATATGTCTCGGTCAGACGCAGGAGCAGGTAGCGCGCCATCCAGATCTGGTCGGCGGCCTTCTTGGAGCCCTTGCCGAAAATCTGGAATTCCCACTGGCCCTTGGCCACTTCAGCGTTGATGCCTTCATGGTTGATGCCGGCCGCAAGACACTGGTCGAGATGCTCTTCGACGATCTTGCGCGCGACGTCGCCGACGTTCTTGTAGCCGACGCCGGTGTAGTACGGGCCTTGCGGCGCGGGATAACCGCTCTCGGGGAAGCCGAGCGGACGGCCGTCCTTGTAGAAGAAGTACTCCTGCTCGAAGCCGAACCAGGCATCCTCATCGTCGAGGATGGTCGCACGGCTGTTCGATTCATGCGGGGTGACGCCATCGGGCATCATGACCTCGCACATGACGAGAATGCCGTTGGTGCGCGCCGGATCCGGGTAAAGCGCCACCGGCTTCAACACGCAATCGGAGCTGCGGCCTTCGGCCTGCATGGTCGAGGAACCGTCGAAGCCCCAAAGCGGCAGCTGTTCCAGCGTCGGGAATTCGGCGAATTCCTTGATCTGCGTCTTGCCGCGAAGATTGGGGACCGGGGTGTAACCATCGAGCCAAATGTACTCGAGCTTGTATTTCGTCATTCTAGCCTCTCGTTGCTTGTTCACCGAACACCAAACGGCTTCGACACACGTCCGCCGTCGGCAGCCGGCGCTGCCGATCCCTAAAATGCAATTCGTGTGCCACTCCGAGTTCGGCAGCTGCGGCAAAATGGCCGCGATATCGCGTCGAATTTGCTGAGCCGCCTCAGCACCGGGCCCATATCGGTCAAACGCGAAATATGCATAAATATTAGGCAATTGCTGATCTTTTCGTAGGCATATTGCCTAAAGGAATCGCAGGCCCTATCTTGCGGGAAAGCTGAATCGACAAGCTCCTGAAAAAGAAAGGAGACCGCCCGTGGAAATCGTCCCTTCCCGTCCGTCGGCAAAAATTCTGATGTTCCCTCTGGCATCACGCAAATCTGCCTCAAATTTAGGCGCCCAGGCGAAATTCGCGGCAGAGCTGGCTTCGCTGCGTTACACGCACGCCGATTTTGACGGCTGGTATCACGAAGCGGCCATCGAGGAAGAAAACCAGCCAAAGAGCTGATCCGCTTCTTCCGGTCTCAGACACGGAAAAGCCCGGCGTGATCACTCAAGCCGGGCTTTCTGTTAGACGATGACGGCCAGTCTAGTCCTTGCCGTGCAGGTCGGTGCCAAGCGTATCCTTGACGAAGATCATGCCGATAATCAGCGTCATCGCCGCGATAATCACCGGATACCACAGGCCATAGTAGATATCGCCCTTGTAGGCGCTAAGCGCGAAGACTGTTGCCGGCAACAGACCGCCGAACCAGCCATTGCCGATATGATAGGGCAGCGACATGCCGGTGTAGCGAATGCGGGTCGGGAACATCTCGACCAGGATCGCCGCGATCGGCCCGTAAACCATGGTCACGAACAAGATCAGGATGAACAGGACGCCGATGGTCATCGGCCAGTTCACGGCGGCCGGATCGGCGAACATGGCGAAGGCACCGCCGCCGGGGATGTTGTAGACGGTGATCTCTGGCGCGCCGGCGGCCTCCTCTGCCGTCACAAGCTTGTCCTTGACCGCCTGATCGGTCGGCACCGCGGTTTTCTCGCCGCCGCGAATGGCCGCCGCGTCGAGCTTGAGTTCAGGATTGGCCGCGATGAAGGCGTCGAGCTTCTGGTCCGCTACCTTTATCGCCGCACGCTTCAGGGGATATCCGCCGTCCTGCAGCGACATGTTGACCGCCTTGACGAAGACGGCGTCCTTGGCCTTGGCCTGATCGCCAGCGGCGATCGCGTCGTAGGACGGCACCGTCTCGTTGCCGATCTTGACCGTAGCGGCAGTACCGGCCGCCGCCGTCGACACCACGTCATAGGGAACCGAGTTCTTGGTCAGGAACGAAGTCGCGATGTCGCATGACGTCGTGAACTTGGCGGTGCCGACCGGGTTGAACTGGAACCTGCAGTCCCCGGGTGCGGCCGTGACCGTTGCCCTTGTATTCACCTGCGCCTTGGCGAGTGCCGGATTGGCGGCCCAGGTCAATGCCTTGAACAGTGGGAAGGTGCAGACGATGGCGAGCGCAAGGCCAGCCATGATGATCGGCTTGCGGCCGATCTTGTCGGAGAGCCAGCCAAACACGACGAAGAAGATCGAGCCGAGTGCCAGTGCGATCGCGATCATGATGTTGACCGACTGCGCATCGACCTTCAGTACATTCTGCAGGAAGAACAGCGCGTAGAACTGGCCGTTGTACCAGACGACGGCCTGGCCAGCAGTGAGGCCAAGCAGCGCCAGCAGTGCGATCTTGGCATTCTTCCACTGGCCAAAGGCTTCCGAGAGCGGCGCCTTGGAACCCTTGCCTTCGTCCTTCATCTTCTGGAACGTGGGAGACTCCGAGAGAGACAGTCGGATCCAGACTGAAACGGCGAGCAGCAGGAAGGAGACGATGAAAGGAATGCGCCAACCCCAGGCGGCATAGGTTTCCTTGCTCAGCGACGCCTGCACGATCAGGATGACGATCAGCGACAGGAACAGGCCAAGCGTCGCCGTCGTCTGGATCCACGATGTGTAGAAACCGCGACGGTCGTCAGGCGCATGCTCAGCGACATAGGTCGCCGCACCGCCATATTCGCCACCGAGGGCCAGGCCCTGCAGCATGCGCAGCACGATCAGGATCACCGGAGCCGCGATGCCCAAGGTCGCATAGCCGGGCAGCAAGCCGACAAGGAAGGTCGACAGACCCATGATCGTCATGGTGACCAGGAAGGTATATTTGCGGCCGACGAGGTCACCGATACGGCCAAACACCAGGGCACCGAACGGGCGGACGAGAAAGCCGGCGGCGAAAGCCAGCAGCGCGAAGATGTTGCGCGTCGCCTCCGGGATGGTCGGGCTGAAAAAGGTCGAGCCAATGAAGGCCGCCAACGAACCGTAGAGATAGAAATCGTACCATTCGAAAACGGTGCCGAGCGAGGAAGCGAAGATGACCTTCTTCTCTTCCCGAGTCATGCCGCGGCTCGTTCTGCCGGCGGTCGATGCCATTGCCATAGAATTGTCCTCCCGTGAGACCCTGTCCTCGATGCCGGGCGCCAATGTCTGCGCTCTCCTCCGAACGCGGACTCGCAAGTGCCGGGCCATCACGGGAAAAATGACAGAAAGCGCCCGCCAACGGCAGAGCGACGATGGGATTATGACTTTGGTATTAGGTGCGGTGCGGCAATCGCCTCGGGCTCAACCCTTGAGCGCTTCGAGAAGGCTGACGGCAGCCATCATATCGCGTTTGCGGGCGGCGCGGCGCGCGACCGCCTCGGCGTCCTGTCCCCAGTGTTCGATCTGCCAGTCCTCGTCGACATGGGCGGCGGCCCAGGCAGCCTCGGCGTCTAATTCACCGAAATCGACAGCCAGCGCCAGCAGCGCCGAACCGGTCAGGGAGGTCATGAGGTGGATGGCGGCCAGCCGCAGCGGCTCGGCGCGCTGATTGAGATGACTGCCCAGAACGGTGATCGTCTCGCGCGGCTGCTCGACATGGATGACCCCCTCGGCAAGGTTGAAGCGGGCCCCCAATGTCGTGCGCGCCCAATCGATGACCGGATCCCACTGCTCGTTCTGTCGCTCGACCAGTCCTTCGGGGGTGTCGGCGCGGTAACAGAGCAGATCCGATGAGGCAAAGCGCAATATGTCTTCCAGCACCGCCTGCGGATCGCTGGCAACGCCGTCGATGGCGGTGTTGACCAGGCGCATCACCGGCATCGTCACCGGATTGATCGTCTCGCCCTGTTCCCTGAACTCGCCGGCAACCAGCACTGCCGCGGCCTCGGTCCGCAGCGCCAGCAGCGCCTTGCCCGGCGTGCGCACCGGCTTGCCGTCGAGATGCACGGCGAAACCTCCCTCTATCGGCGCAACCGAAGCGGTCTTGTAGAAGCGCCTGGGCAGCGGCGTCTTCATCTGAATCTGGGCGCGACGCACCGGATCCGGATCCGAAAGATACTTGCCCGCTTCGAGATCGTTGAGGATGTCACGCATGAAAAATCCCTCTCACACCGGTGTCAGCTTGCGCGCTGGCCGGTTAACGATGATCAGGCCCGCCGCAATCAAGCCAAGCGCCAGAAAAATGCGACTGGTCAGCGGCTCGTTCAAGATGATCGCACCGCACAAGACACCGAAAACCGGCGACAGGAAGGTAAAGCTGGACAGGCCGGAGGCCGGATAGCGGCGCAGCAGCCAGAACCACAGGACATAGGTGAAGGCGACGATATAGATCGCCTGGAAAAGCAGCGCCAAAGTCGGCAGCAAGGAGGGGTCGCGCACCGGCGGGCCGGCGAGAGGCAGCACCAATATGCCGACGATCGCCGCGCCAGCGAGTTGGTAGAGCAGCAGCTTCTCCGCGCTCACCTCGACCAGTTTCGACCGCTTGATCAGGATATTGGTCAAAGCCCAGAAAAACCCGGAGCTGAGACTAAGCAGATCGCCGAACAGCATGTCGCCGCCGCCGAGCTTGTCGGAAAAGACGGCGGTGAGGCCGGCAAAAGCCAGCAGCAGGCCGAGGAACTTGCGCATGGTGATCTGTTCGCCAAGCAAGAAGTGACCTCCAATCAGCATCCAGAACGGCATTGAGTTGACCAGCAGCGTGTTGCGGGCAACGGTCGTATGCTCCAGGCCGACATAGAGGCAGAGGAACTCGATGCCGAACAGTACGCCCACGGCAATGCCGGCGAGCAATGTGCCGTCGCGCCTGAACAGAGCGACGCCGCGCCAGCGGCACCAGAGGCAGACGCAGAAGCCGCCGATGATTGAGCGTGCGATCGACAGGAAGACGGGGTCGTAGCCGGCATAGGAGATTTTCGCGGCGACGTAGTTCAGGCCCCAGGAAAAGGTCAGGCCGACCATGATGGCGGCGGCGGCCATGTCGACTGTGTCGCGCCGATCGAGCGCGTCGGTGGCGCCGCTCAAGATCAATCCTCCGCGCTGGCGTCGTCGAAGCCGATCAGGTTCCAGCTCTGGCGCATATGCGGCGGCATCGGCGCGGTGACGTCGATGACGCCTTTGTCGGGGTGCGGAATGATGATGCGGCGCGCATGCAGATGCAGGCGATTCTGAATACCGCCGGGGAAATCCCAGTTGGTGTCGGCCTCGAAATATTTCGGGTCGCCGATGATCGGGCAGCCGATATAGGCGGCGTGGACGCGAAGCTGGTGGGTGCGGCCCGTATAAGGTTCCATCTCCAGCCAGGTCAAGGCCTGCGCCGCCTGCTCGATGATACGGTAGTAGGACACGGCATGGTCGGCGCCTTTTTCACCATGCGCGGCGACCCGGACACGGTCGCCATCCTCAGTCGGCTCCTTGATCAGCCAGGTCGAGATCTTGTCCTCACGCTTCGGCGGCACGCCCTTGACCAGGGCCCAATAGGTCTTCTTGGTCTCGCGCGCGCGGAACGCTTCCGACAGCTTCATGGCGGCCAGTCTCGTGCGGGCGACGACCAGCACGCCCGACGTGTCGCGGTCGAGCCGGTGGACGAGCCGCGGCTTCTCGCCCTTCTGGTTGCGCCAGGCTTCCAGCATGTCGTCGACATTGCGGGTGACGCCCGAGCCGCCCTGCACTGCCAGGCCCGCCGGTTTGTTGAAGACGAAAACCTTCGGGTCCTCATGGATCAGCATCTTCGCCAGGACGTCCGCATCGCCCTGGTTGCGGATCGAATGGCCGGTCAGCGCGCTCTCCCCCTTCTTGTCGACCTCGAGTGGCGGGATACGCACCACCTGGCCAGGCTCGACGCGGCTGTCGGCCTTGACGCGGCCGCCATCGACGCGGATCTGGCCGGAGCGCAGCAGCTTCTGCAGATGGCCGAAACCCAGGCCCGGGAAATGCGTCTTGAACCAGCGATCGAGCCGCATGCCCGCCTCGCCGGCCTCCACCGTGATCTGTTCAACGCCTGCCATTTTTTCTTCGCTTATCCGTTTCCAATGCAGGGCTTGGCCTGCGCTTGGCGCGGCAATAGCACTAAGGCAGGCTTCTTGCGAGCCAAAGACCCAAAAACAGGGCGACGATCGCGCCAATGACACTGGCCAGCGCATATCCAAACGCCGGAAGCGTGGCTCCCCGTTCCCATAGCGTCGCGAAATCGAGCGAAAAGGCGGAAAAGGTGGTGAAACCGCCAAGCATGCCGGTGGCAACGAACAATCTGACTTCGTTCGAGCCGCCGCGGCGCGTCAGGATGGCGATGAACAGGCCCATGGCAAAGGAGCCGACGATGTTGATGACCATCGTGCCCCAGGGATAGTTGGGGCCGACAAGACGCAGCGCGCCCATATTGGTGAGATGGCGAATGCCGGCGCCGATACCGCCGCCGACGACCACGAGGAGCAGATTGAACATGGTGATCTACTGCCCCTGCGGGACCGGTGGCGTCAATCCCTTCGCCGTCACCATTCAGGCGCTGCCCAGTTCGGATACTTCTTCCTGAATTCAGCATACAGGGCGTCGACCTCGGCTTTGCTGACCGGGCGCACCTGTTCGTAGAGATAGCCGGCGACACCGTCGGACAATCGGTACTGCGCAACGCGCCTGTAGGCGGCACCGATGCCCCTGCCTTCAAGAATATACTGGTTCGGGAGCGTGACGCAGATCTGCGCGCCCGATTGCAGATGCGTAACCGGCCGGTCGGTCACGACAACATATCTGGATTTCAATGCGTCCGGTCGGAACCGATCACGACTGTCCACCTGGCAGATCCATCCGACATGGGCAACAAGATCCCGTTTCATGCCGAACAACAGGGCGTCGCTCATCACAGGACCCGACGCAAATACCGAGAAGCGGTCCTCCGGTTCCATCCTGGCGACGAGGTCATCGATCAGGCGCCTGTATTCGGGGAGATTGTCGAGGCGAAGTGGGAGCGTGGTTTCCC
This sequence comes from Mesorhizobium intechi, assembly GCF_002879535.1. Classification (GTDB taxonomy): domain Bacteria; phylum Pseudomonadota; class Alphaproteobacteria; order Rhizobiales; family Rhizobiaceae; genus Mesorhizobium; species Mesorhizobium intechi. The sequence goes on along the minus strand of NZ_PNOT02000136.1, from coordinate 629 downwards.
TGGCGAAGACGAAGCCAACCGGGGACAACACCTGACGGCCGGCCGGAAAAAAAGTGCCCAAAAAAGCCAATCCGGCAACAGCGGCCATGGCGGCGGTCGGCCATCGTGACTTCAGCCCCGGCACGGAGGCGATCGAAACGATGGCCTGGGCATAGGCGGGAAAGAGCCAAAGAAACATCGGCAAGGAATGATGACGTTCGGGGTCCTGCGTCCGGATGAAAGCCAGGAAGGTGAGCACCGAAGCCATGGCACAGAACAGGGCAAATCCGTTGCGGCGCACGACCGAGATGTAAAGGCCCACGACAATCAACGCCCAGTTGAGCCAGCTGAGCCGGGATAAGACGTCACCGAGCTGGGTGACAAAGGTCGTTCTGTACCCGCTGTAAAGGTCGGCGTAGCTGGTCTGCAGAATCTTGGCGATCAACGGCAGCTGGAAGTTCAACGCCGTCCCGGCAATAAGGAAAACCACACACGCGCCGCCCAGCGCCGCGTTGCGAAAGGCCGGCAGATCCCGCTCTCTTGCGATCTGCAGCAAACCCAGGAATGCCGCGGAAACGGTGATCCCTATGTCCGCATAGGCGTACCAGCGGCGCAGCATGAACGCCAACCACAGGCAGGCGCCGACGGAT
>NZ_PNOT02000358.1 GCF_002879535.1 Mesorhizobium intechi | reverse complement strand
GATAATCAGCGTGACGAGCATATGGCGGTTCGTGAGCGGGTTGCCGTTTCTGACTTGACTTCATTCGGAAAAATCCGAGTGGAGGGCCGAGACGCTGCCACTTTCCTCCAGCGGCTTTGCTCCAATGATGTCGACGTGCCGGTTGGCCGGATCGTCTATACGCAAATGTTGAACGAGCGAGGCGGGATCGAGAGCGATCTGACCGTGAGTCGTCTCGCGGAGACTGCTTTCCTGCTGGTGGTGTCGGCCCTCACATTACAACCCAATCTCTCTTGGCTTAGGCGGCATCTAGGCGACGAGTTCATCGTTATCACCGATATGTCGGCGTCGGAAAGCATCCTGGCAGTAATGGGACCGAATTCGCGCGAACTGCTCGGCAGAGTGAGTCCGAATGACTTCTCCAACGAGAACAACCCTTACGGCACCTGGCAGGACATTGAGATCGGCATGGGTCTGGCGCGGGCCCATAGAGTCGCCTGTGTCGGCGAGCTGGGCTGGGAGATCTACATTCCGACTGCCCAAGCTGCTCATGTCTTCGAAGTAATCGAGGCGGCGGGCGCCGATGTAGGACTCAAGCTGTGCGGGCTCCATGCCATCGGCTCGTGCCGCATGGAGAAGGCATGTCGACACTTCCCCGATGATGTTGGCAGCGGGGATCACGTACTCGAAGCGGGGCTGGGCTTCGCTGTCAAGACGGCAAAGCCTGGATATATTGGCCGGGATGCGGTGCTGAGAAAACTTGAGGCGGGACTCGACCGCCGGTTGGTTCAGTTCCGCCTTAAAGATCCTGCCCCACTGCTTCATAAGAACGAAGTCGTTTTCCGAGACGGTCGGATCGCCGGAACAATCAGTTCCGGAGACTACGGGCACACGCTCGGCGGAGCCATCGGCTTTGGCTACGTTCCGTGGAGGGACGAAAGCAAGGCAGCTCTGCTCTCCTCTTCGTACGAGATTGAGATCGCCGGCGAGTGTTATGCTGCGGAAGTCTCGCTCAAACCGATGTACGACCCGAAGGGCGAGCGGATGCGGGCTTGACTTGACGAATTTAGCCCTTAGGCATCCACCAGAGTAGTTTAAGTATCGAAGCTCGCAGGCCGCGCCTAAGGCATTTCTGGAGGTCGAAGGCGCCATTCAAGAGTCTATTGGCTCACATTAGCGTCACGTGTTCGCCTGGATTCAGCTCGGGCGGAAGCACTCGCCGTTCATGGGCCGTCGAACAGACAGAGGCGCTTCGATGGGATCGTCGCACAGCCGACCAACAAGGTCGGGGGCGCAGTGTTAAACTTGGGCGGTCCTGCTCGCGCGGCCAGATGTCGGCGCAAGTACCGGCCCGACGTCGAGCTATGGCCCCAGGCAGCCCTGGCTAACCGGCGCGCCACAAATTGGGATGGCAGTCAAAACCGCCGTAATAGGACGCCCTTCAGAGGCAAGGGGCACGAACTATAAGCAAGGGGCACGGACTATAAGCCAGTTCGCCGGTAGACTGAGATATGACTTTTGGATTCATTGGTAAACGCTCCGCTCGCCCAATCTCCCCAGCGCTCCGCTAGCTGAAGGCCAACGCATTCGGCCATGGTATCGAGTTCCTGGTGATAAACGTACCGAACACGTTGCGGTAGACGTCTGACCGATGTACCAGAAAACCAGAGGATGGTTGACGTCAAATTCTGATTTACTGGGTCATGGATTACCGCATTGACAAAGGTATTCTCATGATCAACGAACGTAGTGGTAGTTTTCTGACCGCCAATCAGACCATCCAACGGTGGAACACGAACTTCTAGCACCACAAGGCCGTTTTCCTGTAGCGCCTCCGCAGCCGATCGAAGGCAAGCTATTTGCTCTTCGCGCGTGGAGAGCAGAGTGAATGTGCTATAAACACAATAGACTAGATCGTAGGGTTTTTCCGCCCTGAAACGGGCAATGTCCCCCTTCCAGCCTTTGATCAGGTCAGTACGCTCCGCGAGAAGTTTTAGCATGCTGTCCGAATTGTCGATGCCTTCAACCTTGACCCCGCGCTCGCTCAACGGCACCGCCACGCGCCCATTGCCAATACCGAGCTCAAGAGCAACGCCTCCTTTGGAAAGTCGCTCGAGGAAGGCAGCAGTTTCGTCCGCCTCCGCAACCTTGCCTAATAACCTAGTATATTTTTCATATGTGGAAGCCAAATTCTCGTCGTAAACAAATTTTTCAGACACTCTACTCTCCAATTAGGATTTTAGACGGCCAACAGAAGCTCACTATTCTCAACTGATTTACCATTCTCGTCTATCTTCGGTTCGTCATTCCACGAACTTTATGGTCTTAGGATAGTCGGATAGATTTGTGTATTTCTGGGTTATTTCTTCGTCAACCTTAATGTCATTGATTGCTACTATGTTTGCCCATGCGCCGGATTCTTCATCAGCCCAGACCGTTTTTGCATTAGGGTTCAAAGAATGGTTGACCAACGAGGCAAGCCCAAACACTACGTAGCGTGCTGTAGCGCCACATTTTTGACTTCTCTCTCCTCGTACGAAATAGTATTCGAGTATTCCTGTAAGATCTATGAGATTTGCTTGCCTATCATCAAACTTCCATGTGGGCGCGCGCTCGATTAAATCTCCGGCTTTGAACGGAATATTCGCAAATAAACCACGGCCTTTTTTTGGGACGTTTTTGACATATAGAGCGTTGCTTCGATCAAAAACCCTATCGAGCATAGTGTGTACTTTCTTAATGCTGAGCTTGGATTATGGGCATTCGTTGAGCTTCGGTGTCACTAGGCATGCTAACTTCGAAGAAGTCGGCGGGCTTGTGGATCGAGCGCCCGGCTAAATGGCTCATTGTCTCGCCGCAACCCTCCTCCTTTCGGGAGTTGCCATTGAGACTCGCAGATCGAAGTATACTCTCGCGCTTCGCACCCTCATTCCCCCTGACAACAGGCATCCCTTCCCCTAGGCACCTCGGTGAGATCGGCACGCGCTTCTAAGGGACGAGACTCCAACAATTCATCCAGAACTACTTCTCTGTGAGCGAACATAGCCTGTTCTCAACCCCGTCATACCTACCAATGTGAGTGGGTGACGTTAGCTGCTCAGCTCTTCTCTTACGTTTCGTCCCACCAATCCGGTGTCAAAGGCCCTTTAATTGCGGGTAGTTGTCAATCCAGATCTCGCATTGCCATCGCCGGGGTCATGGTCCTTTCCGAGGTCGAATGCCTCATTGATGTTCGGGTCAGGCGCCTCAACGTTTCCAACGAGATGCAGGTAACCTGCTGTCAGCCGTTTGACCGAGGTCGCCGCCACCACCGTCCCGGCGGGGACATCACGAGTTCCGCGTTGATAGCGGCCCGAGAACTCGTTTGGGGTGGAGTCGATTAAGCCATCTTTTCGTTACCCCACTCAAAGTTGGTGCCGTCAACCCAAATGCAGTGAAGAAGAACGTCGATCTTCCGGGCTACCGTCCCTTTGCCTTCTTCAAGCCGATCCGTCTCGACGGACGCATCCCCCAGGCTTTCAGTGTGGATTCATTTCTTCGTCCGGTGCAGGAGCACACTGGCCGCCTCGTACAGATAGGTTCGCAACAGCCGATCGCCCCATCCTGAGACGCGGCTATTGATATCCGTTTCACCGGACTGCTTTCGTCGCGGCGTCAGGCCGAGATAGGCACCCACATTTGCGGCCGAGCGAAGGCGCGAGGGATCGTCGATCGTGTGGCGGAACGTGAGCGCGGTCACCACGCCGATGCCGGGGACTGTCATCAGCCGGCGTGTGGTTTCGTCTTCGCGAGCGAGATGCCGGACCTGCCGATCAAGCTTCTCTTGTTCACAGCAGACCTGCTCATGGACAGACAGAAGCGCCTGAACTAAAGGGCGAAGCGGATGGCCGTCAGCAACCAGTTCCCAAACCTTTCGCCGGAACTGTGACCCAATCGATCGACTGAACTGCAGCCCATATTCCTTCAGCATGGACCGTGTCTGGTTTTCGAGATCGCGACGGATCTCGACAGGTCTTGACCGTGCGACGAGCATGGACCGGGCGGCCTGACTCGCTGCGCTCTTGACCTTCACTTCCCGATACCAGCCGACGCGAACCAGCTCGGCCAGGCCGCGGGCATCGTTCTCATCGCTCTTGTTCATTCGGACTGAAAGCGCTGCCTTTGCATGCTGAGCATCAATGCAGACGGCCGGCAACCCGACCCTTTTCAGCTCGTGCCAGAGCCATTGGACATGGCACCAGTCTCAAATCCGATGCGCTCGGCGTGAGGCGCACGTTTATGCAGCAGCTCCGTCAAGGCTCCTGGATCGGACTTCGCCTGTCCCTAGAACACCGTCTTTCCAGTATCGTCGACCACGCAGACGCTCGTCTCCCTCTGCGACACATCCAGTCCGAGATATGGTTCACTGCGGCCTCCTTGATCTCAATGGTCGCCGGCTTTTGCCGCCAGCCGACTCTTCATTTAAAGGCGCGACGGCAGCAATTACGTTATCGTTTCCAAAACTGCCCCCCATCATGGAGTGCGCCCCTGAGGGTGGACAGATATCAGGCTGCTGATTTGCCAGTCTGCCGGATGTGTTGATCCTCGAACTGCTGCGGGCTCAGATATCCGAGCGCCGAATGGAGCCTGCGTTTGTTTTAGACCTCCTCGATGAAGCGGGGAAGGTGATCAATGACGTCGTCGAAGGTTTCGAAGGCCATCGGGTAGACCGCCTCGACCTTCAGCGTCTTTCATGAAGCTCTCCGCCTTGGCGTTGTCGTAAGGATTGCCTCTGCGGCCCATCGAGCCCGTCAGGCCGTTTGTTTCCAGCGCTTCGCGGTAAATCTGCGCAGTGTATTGGGCGGATTCAAGCGATCGTCGCAACACGGATTGTGTTCACTCATGGCAGCAACTCGTCAAGCGCTTCTGCCGGCGTTTTCCAACCCAGGGTCTTTCTCGGCCGGGCATTGAGGGCCGCTGCCACGGCGGCGATCTCGTCGGCGCTGTGAATGCTCAGGTCGGTGCCTTTCGGGAAGTACTGACGCAGCAGCCCATTGGTGTTCTCGTTAGTGCCGCGCTGCCATGGGCTTTGCGGATCGCAGAAGTAGACCCGGACACCCGCATCGATCGTGAGACGATCGTGCTGGGCCATTTCGGCTC
>NZ_PNOT02000365.1 GCF_002879535.1 Mesorhizobium intechi | reverse complement strand
GTGGCGCTGCTTCTGGCGGCCTTCTGCGTCGTTGCCGGTTTCATCGGCCATTACGGCCAAGGGGCCGGCGATGCGACACTCGCCTTCCTGCACCAGCAAATGCTGATGAAGGACATTGCCATATCAGGCGGCTTCCTGGCGCTGGCGATGGCCGGCGCCGGCGCCTGGTCGGCGGACGGGCGCGGTTTTGCTATCGGTGCCGACGTAACCTGAGCCTCGGTCAGCAAGAACGCCTTATTTGACCGACACACTCGGTCCACCCTCCACGGCCAGCACGAGCCTGCGGTTGGTGATCCGTGCCAGTTGCGCCAGGCGGCCGGCCGGCCGCTCGCCATAGAGATCGGAGAGCGACGCCGGCAACACCAGCGCCAGTACCCCGTTGGCGCGCTGCTCCCATTTCAGCCTGGGCATGATGCCAGGCATTGAGGCCGTCAGCAGGTAGACAACCCGCATCATCGCCGCCAGGACGCGGGCCCGCTCGAGATAACGCGGCGTCGCCAGCGCCTTGATTTCAGGCGCGATGGATTCGTTGAAGATGCCGTCATGACGATAGGCGTTGGCCAGAGCCAGGAAGGCTCGGCCGGGGTGGTCGACGCCGAAGAAAGAGGCATGGGCAATGATGTTGAGCGACTGTCTGCCGCGATATTCGGGGTGCGCGCGCCAACCGATGTCGGCGAGCAATGCGGCGGCGTGGCGGTAGCGCGCTTCGTCCTCGGTCTCGTCGATGCCGAAGGCGGCGAAGGACTTGGCCGTCCAGTCGACCAATTCATGCGCATGGGTGACTGAGCGCGAGCGCAAACGGGCGAGTTCCTCGGACGCCGAGATCAACGGATCGGCCTTCTGCTCCGCCTCGTCGAGCAGCGAATAGAGGAAGCCTTCGCGCACGCCGAGCGCCGAGACGATGATCTTCGACGGCTGCATCGCCGCCATGATCTCCTGCAGCACGATAGCGCCATAGGGCAGCAGCGAGCGGCGGTTCTTCGAGACGCCCTCGATCCCCTTGACCTTCTCGATCTCGGCCTTGGCCACCTGCTTGAGAAAGTTCGTCGCGCTGTCGGCCGACATCTCGTAGTGGTGCATGACGCCAAGCGGGTAGTTGGTCATCTCCATGTGCAGGCGGGCGAGGTTTCGCCAGGTGCCGCCGACGGCGTAGAAAGGCCGGCCCTGCCCGCCTTTCAACAGCTTGGCGCGCGCCAGTTCGTCGCGCGCGATCTTCTGCGCCTGGGCAAGCGAGTTCTTCGCCATGTCCTGCAGGCGCAGACCGCCGAGCGGCAGCGTGATGCCGTCGCCGATCGCCTCGCCATTGACGTCGACCAGTTCGAGACTGCCGCCGCCCAGATCGCCGGCGATGCCATTGGCCGGGTGGAAGCCGGAGATGACGCCGAGGGCCGAATAATAGGCTTCCTGGCGCCCGCTGATCACGCGTATCTCGGTCTTGAGGACCTCTTCGGCGCGATGGATGAAATCGGGACCGTTGATCGCCTCGCGCGCGGCCGCCGTGGCCAGGACATACATATGCTCGGCGCCCGCCTGATCGGACAGCGCACGGAAGCGGCGGAACTCTTCCATCGAGCGGGTCACCGCCTCGGGGTCGAGCTTTCCGGTGGAAACGATGCCACGGCCAAGACCGGCGAGCATCTTTTCGTTGAACAGCATGGTCGGCGAGCGCGCCAGCCCTTCATAGACGACGAGGCGGATCGAATTCGATCCTATGTCGATGATGGATAGCGGTCGGCGGTCATGCAGCCGGCCTTGGGAATCAGACAGCATCAGGTGGACGCTGCAGCGTTCTTCTTGCGGCGCTTGAACTGCGCAATGCGCTTGGGCGCATGCGACTTCAGCGCGTCACCCCGTCCCGACAGGCTCGGATTGGTCATGAAATATTCCTGCGCGTTGAACGGTTCCTCGCCCTCTTCCAGCACCACGCGCCGGGAGGTTCCATCAGCCAATACGTCGAAACTTTGCTGATTGTCCATGATGTTGCCCAGCATGATCTGGCCCAAAACCTGTTCATGCACAGTTGGATTGGTGATCGGCACCATGGTCTCGACGCGACGGTCGAGATTGCGCGGCATCAGGTCGGCGGAAGAGATATAGACGATCGCCTCGTCCGAGGGCAGGCCATAGCCATTGCCAAAACAATAGATGCGGCTGTGTTCGAGGAAGCGGCCGACGATCGACTTGACCCTGATGTTTTCCGACAGGCCCGGCACCTGCGGTCGCAGGCAGCATATGCCGCGCACGACGAGGTCGATCTCGACTCCGGCGCGGCTGGCATCATAGAGCGCGTCGATGATAATCGGGTCCACAAGGGCGTTCATCTTCATCCAGATGCGCGCCGGCTTTCCCTCCAGCGCATGCCCGACTTCGTCGGCAATGTGCTGCAGGATGCGGTTGCGCAGCGTGAATGGCGAGATAGCCAGCCGCATTTCGGCGGTCGGCTCAGCATAGCCGGTGATGAAATTGAACAGCTGGGCGACGTCGCGCGCGATCGTCGGATCGGTGGTGAAGAAGGACAGGTCGGTATAGATACGCGCGGTGACCGGATGATAGTTGCCGGTGCCCAGATGCACGTAGTTGCGCAGCTTGCCATCCTCGCGCCGCACCACCAGCGACATTTTCGCGTGGGTCTTCAACTCGAGGAACCCGAACACGACCTGCACGCCGGCGCGCTCGAGGTCGCGTGCCCAGCGGATGTTGGCCTCCTCGTCGAAACGCGCCTTGAGTTCGACCAACGCGGTCACAGACTTGCCCGCCTCGGCCGCGTCGACCAGCGCGCGCACGATTGGGCTGTCGTTGGAGGTTCGGTAGAGGGTCTGCTTGATCGCCACCACTTCCGGATCGGCCATCGCCTGGCGCAGGAACTGCACGACGACGTCGAAGGATTCATAGGGGTGATGGACGATGATGTCCTTCTCGCGGATAGCGGCAAAGCAGTCGCCGCCATGCTCGCGGATACGCTCGGGAAAGCGCGGGTTGTAGGGGGTGAACTTCAGATCATCGCGGGGAACAGCGACGATCTCGGAGATCTGGCTGAGCGCCAGCGGACCGGTGAGCACGCTGATGCGGCTCGACGAGACGCCGAGTTCGCCGGCCACGAAATCGCGCAGTTCCGCCGGCATCAGCCTGTCGAACTCGATGCGGATCACCGAGCCGCGGCGGCGGCGCTTCAGCGCCGTTTCGAACAGGCGCACCAGATCTTCCGATTCCTCCTCGACCTCGATATCGCTGTCGCGGATGATGCGGAACGTGCCGGAGCCCTTGACCTCGTAACCCGGGAACAGCTTGCCGATATACAGACCGACCGCCTCCTCGAGCGGGATGAAGCGGACATGGTGCTTGCGATCGGGAAGCCGGATGAAGCGCTTCAGCGCCACCGGCAGGCGCAGGAGCGCGCTCATCTCCTCGCCATTCTTGCGGTGGCGCAGCTGCAGCGCCATCGAGAAGCCGAGATTGGGGATGAACGGGAACGGATGCGCCGGGTCGATCGACAGCGGGGTAAGCACCGGAAACACCTGGTCCTGGAAATGATCTTCCAGCCACACCTTCTCGTCCTTGGTCAACGCATCGCGCGTGATGCTCTCAATGCCTTCCTTGTTGAGCAGTACGGTAAGCGCCGAAAGGCTCTTCTGCTGGTCTTCCTGCAGGCGCTCGACCTCGCGCAGCAGCTGTTCGAGCTGCTGTTCGGGGGTGCGGCCGTCGGGGCTTTTGAGCGTAATGCCTTCGCGCACCTGGCCGGCGAGGCCGGCGACCCGCACCATGAAGAATTCATCGAGATTGGCGGCCGAGATCGACAGGAAGCGGACGCGCTCCAGCAGCGGATGGTGGGTGTTCAGCGATTCCTCGAGAACGCGACGATTGAACTGCAGCCAGGAAAACTCACGGTTGACGAAGCGATCCGGGTTGCCGCCCTCTGAACTGGCCACCTCGACATTGACGAATTCGCTCTGCACCGGCTTCAGTTCGTTCATTGTCCCTGCCCACAACCATTCTCTTGGAGCGCCGCCAGATGGCGATGAACGCTCTAACATGCCTTGGTGAAGCGTGATCAGTCGCGGAATCGCTTGGCATCCGCCGTCACACGCTTAACCGGCTCAACTTATCCTCTGACAGGCTTTTGCGACAGTTTCATTTCATCGATCTTGCAAAGAGACCTGTTATGATCCAGATGCATGCGAGACTGCGTTAAGGAGACGACGATGGCAGGCGGTTCCATTCCCCATTTCCAGAACGATGCCGGCCATCCGGCGATCGACATCGGGGTCAAGGAATTCATGTGCACGGGCGCCAATCCGCCTTTCGACCACCCGCATGTGTTTCTCGACATGGGCGACGACAATGAAAAAGTCTGCCCCTATTGCTCGACGCTCTACCGCTATTCGCCGAAGCTGAAGGCGACGGAAACGCTGCCGGCAGGCTGCCTCTACATCGACCAAGCCGCCTGATTCCTTCCCGACGGACCTGATGGACAACCAGCGCTCCCGGCAAATCGTCATCGCCGGAGCGGGCGTCGCCGGGCTGACCGCGGCACTTGCTTTTGCCAGACGCGGCTATCCCGTGCAGGTGTTCGAGCAAGCGCCAAGCCTGGAAGCCGTAGGCGCCGGCCTCCAACTTTCTCCCAACGCGACACGCATCCTGCGTGACCTCGGCGTGCTCGACCGGCTGCTGTCGGCGACGGTGCGGCCGGAGGCTGTTGTGCTGAGGGATGCGAGGACGTTACGCCAATTGGCGCGTGTCCCGTTGGGACAATCGGGTGAAAGCCGCTGGGGCGCTCCCTATCTCGTCGCCCATCGCGCCGACCTGCAGACTGCGCTGATCGCGCGGGTGGCAGAGGTGCCTGATATCCATCTCACGCTCGGGGCGCGCGTCGAAAAGATTGCGACTGGCGGCCATGGTGTCACGGCGACCGTCGAGATCGGCGGCAAGACGTCAGAGGAACACGGCTCCTTGCTGGTCGGCGCCGATGGCGTCTGGTCGTCGGTGCGCGGGCTTATCGATGCAAAAAGGATGGCAGCGCCAAGAAGCCGTTTTTCGGGAGAGCTGGCCTGGCGCACCACCGTTGCGGCCGACAGCAGTGCCGGGCAGGCCCTTGCCGCGATCGGCACGGCCGATTGCGTCACGACTTTCCTGCATCCGGGTTTCCATATGGTCGCCTATCCCGTCAGCAAGGGCGACGCCTTCAATCTCGTCGCCTTCACCAAGGGCGAGCGCATCGCCGAGGGCTGGTCGGGCCGTGCCGATCCCGGCATCCTGGGCGCCGCCATGCGCGGCACCGCGCCAGCACTCGTGAGCCTGGTGGAACAGGCCGGCCAGTGGCTGACCTGGCCGCTGCATACGGTGGAGCAGAAGCTGCCCTGGACAACGCCAGCCGGTATCGCGCTGATCGGCGATGCCGCGCATGCGATGACGCCGTTCGCGGCACAGGGTGCGGCAATGGCAATCGAGGATGCCGCGACGCTTGCCACTCTGGTTGCCGACTTTCCCGCGGATCCGCGACAGAACCTCACCGCCTGGGAGAATGTGCGGCGGCCACGCGTCGAGAAAGTGCTCAAGCGCGGTGCGCTCAACCGCCTCGCTTGGCACGCCCGAGGGCCGGTGGCACTGGCTCGCAACCTGGTGCTGGCGACGCGGCCGGCGGAGAAGCTCGCGGCCGATCTCGACTGGCTCTATGGCTGGGAGGAGCCGAAGGTCGTCAGCCGGTAGGATGTCGAGGCAATAGAGCCCGATTTGGTTGGCGGGACAGCGCCACCCTCTACCCTGCCGGACATCTCCCCTACCAGGAGGAGATTGGCAGCTTTGGCGCCGGCGCTAGATCTTGGATCCATCGCGCAGTCTCAATTGTACAGCCTCATCGACCACCGGAGTGAAACCGGCAGCGGGTTCCACCAACCGGTGCGCAGGCCGGCGGTACGCAACGCGGCGGCGGTCCAGGTGTTGCAGCCGACCAGCGCATTGAAATGGCCATTCGCCTCGTAGAAGCGGTCGAAGCTGGAGTAGGCCGCATTCTCGATGACAATCGGGCCGCCTGGCCCCTGCAGGAAACTGGCCTCGATGAAATCGAGCAGTGCCGCGAACTGATCATCACCAATGTCGAAGCCGGCGACATCGGGATGCGGTTCGACGATAGCGCCGGCGACATCCACATGCATGACCGAGGCGTCGAGGGTCAGGGCCTTCATCACCGGAACGGCCTTGAGCTCGGACCAGGTCGGTGTTTCCAGATAGAAGGCGCGGCCGCCCCAGCCGAAAACGATGTAGCGCACTTCGGGCGCATCGGACGGCAGCCCGGCGTCTGCCAGGAAGTGGAAGCGCTTGCGTACGGCGTCGTCCACCGGAATGGCGATATCGGTATGGATCGGGTTCTTCAGCACCAGTATATGCCGCGTGCCCTCGCCCGCCGACGCCGCCGGCCAGAGCGGGCGCGGCACCAGCGTGCCGAGGGTCGCCGCAAGCACGATCGCGGCCAGCACCATGGAAAGGAAACGCAGGACTTTTCTCATCGATGGCGCCCCGGTCGCCAATCGCATCAGCCGATCCAAAAGCAAAGAGCCCGGCCGCATTGCTGCCGGGCTCTTGCGCTCGGTGTGGAACCGCTCAGTGCAGGATCTGGCTGAGGAACAGTTTCGTGCGCTCGTGGCGCGGGTGGTCGAAGAATTCGGCCGGCGTGTTCTGCTCGACGATCTGGCCCTGATCCATGAAGATCACGCGGTTGGCGACCTTGCGGGCAAAGCCCATTTCGTGGGTGACGCACAGCATGGTCATGCCTTCTTCGGCCAGACCAACCATGGTCTCCAGCACTTCCTTGATCATTTCCGGGTCGAGCGCCGAGGTGGGCTCATCGAACAGCATGATGCGCGGGTTCATGCACAGCGAACGCGCGATGGCCACGCGCTGCTGCTGGCCGCCGGATAGCTGGCCGGGATATTTGTTGGCCTGCTCGGGGATTTTCACGCGCTTGAGGAAATGCATGGCGATCTCTTCCGCCTGCTTCTTCGGTGTCTTGCGCACCCAGATCGGCGCCAGCGTGCAGTTCTCCAGGATGGTCAGGTGGGGGAACAGGTTGAAGTGTTGGAACACCATGCCGACCTCGCGGCGCACCTCGTCGATCTTCTTCAGATCGTTGGTCAACTCCTTGCCGTCGACGATGATCTTGCCCTTCTGATGCTCTTCCAGCCGGTTGATGCAGCGGATCATCGTCGATTTGCCGGAGCCCGACGGGCCGCAGATGACGATGCGCTCGCCCCGCATCACTTTCAGATTGATGTCCTTCAGCACATGGAACTCGCCGTACCATTTGTGCATGGCGATGATGTCGATGGCGACATCGGTGGTCGAGATGTGCATCTTGGCCGCGTTGACCTTGATCTCTTCGGCGCTGACGGCGTTTTCGGTGGCCATGACACGGTCCCCTTGTTCTTTTATCTTTGGTTATGATGCATCTCGTTATCCCAAAACCGCAACACAGTTTTGGCGACATGCATCAGCGTTTGTGGCCGGTGTCGAGCCGGCGTTCGGTGTACATTGAATAGCGCGACATGCCGAAGCAGAACAGCCAAAAGACAAAGGCCGCGAAGACGAGACCGGATTTGGCGGTCTGCGCCGTTGCCCAGTTGGCGTCGGAAAAATTCTGCTTCACGATACCGAGCAGGTCGAACATCGAGATGATGAGGACCAGGCTGGTATCCTTGAACATGCCGATGAAGGTGTTGACGATGCCGGGAATGACAAGCTTCAGCGCCTGCGGCAGCACGATCAGCCCCATCTTCTGCCAGTAACCGAGGCCGAGCGAATCGGCGCCCTCATACTGCCCTTTGGGAATAGCCTGCAGCCCGCCGCGCACCACTTCGGCCATATAGGCGGCAGCAAACAGCGACACGCCGATCAGCGCCCGCAAATATTTATCGAAGGTGACGCCGGCCGGCAGGAAGAGCGGCAGCATGACGCTGACGAAGAACAGAACGGTGATCAGCGGGATGCCGCGCACGGCTTCGATGAAGATCACGCACAGCGTCTTGACGATCGGCATCTCGGAGCGCCGGCCGAGCGCCAGCACCGTTCCCAGCGGCAGCGACACGGCGATGCCGACGAAGGAAAGGCTCAGCGTGATCAGCAGCCCGCCCCAGCGCGAGGTCTCGACATGCGGCAGGCCGAACACGCCGCCGACCAGCAGGAAGAACGAGACGATCGGCAGCACCAGGAACAGCAGGATGGCATTCAGACCCTTGCGCGGCACACGCGGGATCAGCATCGGCACCAGCAGCGCGGTGAACAGGATGGCCACCAGGATCGGCCGCCAGCGCTCCTCGACCGGATAGGTGCCGAACATGAACTGGCCGAACTTGGCATTGACGAAGGCCCAGCATGCTCCGCTCCAGCCATCCGGCTGAATGCCGCCTTGCGCGACGGTCGCACAGACGGTGCGGTCCGGCCCGGTCCACACGGCGTTGATGAACGCCCAGTTGATGACCTGCGGCAGGACCCAGGCGACGATGACGATGCCGAGGATCGTAAGGATGGTGTCGCCGACCGAACCGATCAGGTTCCTGCGCACCCAGGCGCCGGGGCCGCTGACGCTGGCCGGTGCAGGCTGCGCAAGAGCCATTTCGGTCCGCACCCAGGACATATCGTGTTCCTGCATGGTTCTACCTCTCCACCAGCGCCATTCTGGCGTTGACCACGTTCATGACGGCCGAGGTCACCAGGCTGAGTATGAGATAGGCGATCATCATGATCAGCACGCCTTCGACCGCCTGTCCGGTCTGGTTCAGGACGGTGCCGGCGGTCGCCGTCAGGTCCGGATAGCCGATGGCGATCGCCAGCGAGGAGTTCTTGGTCAGGTTGAGATACTGGCTGGTCAGCGGCGGGATGACGATACGCATGGCCTGCGGCACCACAACCAGCCGCAAAATCGACCCGGACCGCAGCCCAAGTGCCGCCGCCGCCTCGGTCTGGCCTTTGCTGACGCCCCTGATGCCGGCGCGCACGATTTCGGCGATGAAGGCCGCCGTGTAGCAGGACAGCGCCAGATAGAGCGACAGGAACTCCGGCTTGACCTGAAAGCCGCCGGTCAGGTTGAAGGTCGATTGTTTCGGCAGATCAAAGCTCAGCGGAAAGCCGCTCAGCACATAGGCGAGCAATGGCAGGCCGACGATCAGCGCCACCGAGGTCCAGAGCACCGGAAACTGCTGGCCGGTCGCCATCTGCCGCTGGCGCGCCGTGCGAGCGACGAACCAGGCCATGGCAATACCGACAAGCAGGGCGACGACGATAAGCCAGGAGCCCTCGCCCCAGACCGGGCGGGGAAAGTAGAAGCCGCGCTGGTTGAGGAAGGAGCCGAACGGCAGGTGATAGCTGTCACGCGGCGCCGGCAGCACAGCAAGCACGCCGGAATACCAGAAGAAGATGACCAGCAGCGGCGGGATGTTGCGGAATATCTCCACATAGACCGTGCAGATCTTCTGGATCAGCCAGTTCTGCGACAGGCGGCCGATACCGATGACGAAGCCGATGATTGTGGCGGTGATGATGCCGGCCACGGCGACGATGATGGTGTTAATCAGGCCGACGACGATGGCGCGGCCATAGGTCGAGTCCGACGTGTAGGCGATCGGCGTATCGGAAATGTCGAATCCGGCGCGTCCCTTCAGGAATCCGAAGCCGGAGGCGATGTGCAGGCGCTGCAGATTGTCGATGACGTTCTGCACGATCCACCAGACGGAACCGAACAGGACGATGACGACCAGCGTCTGGAAGAAGAGACTGCGTATCTTCGGGTCATTGATGAAGGAAGCCCTGCTGGACTCCTCGCGAAGAACTTCCTGCGATGCCATATGCCCGTCCCCTGAAAAGAGAAACCGGAAGGCAGATATCTGCCTTCCGGATCACATTTCGGTCAGCGGATCGGCGGAGCGTATTGCAGACCGCCCTTGGTCCACAGCGCATTGATTCCGCGCGCGATCTTGAGCGGGCTGCCCGAGCCGACATTGCGATCGAACATTTCGCCGTAGTTGCCCACGGCCTTGACGATGTTGACGACCCAGTCGTTGGAGACGCCGAGATCGGTACCGATCTTGGTGTCGGCTTCCTGGCCAAGAACGCGCTTGATCTCCGGGCTGGCCGAGTTCTTCATCTCGTCGACATTGGCCTTGGTGATGCCGAGTTCCTCGGCGTCCAGCAACGCGAAATAGGTCCACTTGACGATGTGGTACCACTGGTCGTCGCCCTGGCGCACCGCCGGTCCGAGCGGCTCCTTGGAGATGATCTCGGGCAGCACGACGTGGTCGGCCGGGGAGCCCAGCGTCAGGCGGATGCCGTAGAGGCCAGACTGGTCGGTGGTGTAGACATCGCAGCGGCCGGCGTCATAGGCGGCGTTGACCTCTTCGAGCTTCTCGAAGACGACCGGATTGTACTCCATCTTGTTCGCCTTGAAGTAGTCGGCGAGGTTGAGCTCGGTGGTGGTGCCGCTCTGCACGCAGACGGCCGCGCCCGAGAGCTGGAGCGCCGAATTGACGCCCGGCAGCTTCTTGGCGTTGATCATGAAGCCCTGGCCGTCATAGTAGGTCGTGCCGATAAAATTCAGGCCAAGCGCCGTGTCGCGATTGATGGTCCAGGTGGTGTTGCGCGACAGGATGTCGACCTCGCCGGACTGCAGCGCGGTGAAGCGCTCCTTGGCGCTGAGCGGGGTGAACTTGACCTTGGTGCCGTCACCGAAGACGGCGGCCGCGACAGCGCGGCAGAAATCCGCATCGATGCCCTGCCAGTCGCCCTTGTCATCCGGCGCCGAGAAGCCGGCCAGACCCGTCGAGACACCGCACTGGATGAAGCCCTTCGCCTTGACCGTGTCGAGCGTCGTCGCCGACGCGGCCGACGCCGCAAACCCAAGCGTAGCGGCGCCAAGGATGCCGATAGCAATATGTTTCATGACCCACAGACCCTTTTCTGTTTCTCAGGCAAAACCTGATCTTTTTTCCCGTGTGAACGCAGCTCTCATTCCAGCCCATTCCTGGAATCCCGCCTCGGAACCGACGCGCCGCCTCCCATTCACGAACAGCATCGAAGGCGATAATTCCTGTGAGGTCAAGGGAAATGACCAAATCCGAACGTCTTTGAAAATCGATTGCCTGAAATGCCCGAATTGCAGACAAACGCGCCC
>NZ_PNOT02000326.1 GCF_002879535.1 Mesorhizobium intechi | reverse complement strand
ATCCAGATCCAGCAGGTTCTGCTCAATCTGATGCGCAATGCCGTCGAGGCAATGCAAGGCTCGCCACGCCGTGAATTGAAGGTCACAACTGTCGCCCGCGATGATGGAATGGCCGAGGTGAGCGTGATCGACACCGGCCCTGGCCTTGCCCCGGAGGTGTCGGCGCAGCTCTTCCAGCCATTTGTGACCACCAAGAAGCAGGGTATGGGTGTCGGCCTTTCGATTTGCCGCACCATCGTTGAATCGCATGGCGGTCACATATGGGCTGAGGCAATGCCGACCGGCGGGACGGCGTTCCGGTTCACCTTGCGCATCGTGGAGAAGGAAGAGGTCTCAAATGGCCGATAGTGATCTGGTGCACGTGGTCGATGACGATGTGGACGTTCGCAAGTCGCTCGGTTTTCTTCTGGCGACAGCAGATTTTGCGGTGCGCCTGTACGAATCGGCGACGGCTTTCCTATCGACGGCAACGGGCAAGATCGAGGGCTGCATCGTCACCGATGTCCGCATGCCGGGCATAGACGGTATCGAGTTCCTGCGGCAGCTCAGAGCCGGAGGCCATACGATTCCGGTTATTGTCATGACGGGCCATGCCGATGTGGCGCTCGCCGTCCAGGCGATGAAGGAGGGAGCCGCCGATTTCATCGAGAAGCCGTTCGATGACGAGACGCTGATCGGAGCAATCCGTTCCGCATTGGCCAACCCCAACCAGGCACATGCGGCGCATCCCCAGTCCGCGGCTATCCGCGATCGCCTGTCCGCCTTGTCGGAACGCGAGCGGCAGGTGCTGGATAGGCTCGTGTCTGGCCTGCCGAACAAGACCATCGCCTATGATCTGGGCATCAGCCCGCGCACCGTCGAAATCCACCGGGCCAATGTCATGAGCAAGATGGCGGCAGGCAGCCTGTCACACCTCGTGCGCATGGCGCTTATCGTGGAGTCCAAATCCTAGCCTTATCGGCCAGGCCGAAGTCCGTCGTCCTCGTTGAGGGTTTTCTCCATCGCCCAATCGCGCCAATGGGTCGGTCGGATATCGACACGCGCGCCCGTGGCCACGTTCTTCCAACCCTCCCCCACCCTTTGGCAGGGAAATACGAGCGCGTGCTCACCATCCTCGTCAAGGACGGCAAGCTCGAGATCGCGACCAAACGGAGCGTTTTGGATTGGCTTCCACATCGCACCAAGATGTCCGCAAATGACGGGCCGCGCTTTGATCTGCGTCATTTTTCCGGAATCGCCCGAAGCCGTCGGCATGAGGTCGTTCTGCCGCTCCTAGTCGGATCCCCCCTCTGGCTACTCTGCTGGTGCCTCGATCACGGTTGTTGCAAGCTGCTGATATAGGCGATGATCGCCTCGATCTGGTCAGGGCTCGCGACCCATTCAGGCATGTCTGGATGTCCTGTCGATATCCCTTCCGCGAGAGCTTCCTCGAGATCCGCGACCGGATAGCGCTTCGACAAGGTGCGAAAGGCGGGCGCATCCGGATGGCTGCTCTTGTCGGTTCGGCCGACGGCGTGGCAACCGGAGCAATTGAACTCAACCAGCGCCTTGCCGCGTTCGACCGAGCTGGCTGCCAAGGCTGGCGGTGCCCAACCAAGCAGAACCGCCACCAACGTGGAAACCCACGCGCCATATCTGCGGCTGGCATTGTCCATAAGGGTGTTCATGCCTGCAAAGCCTGCGTATTTCCGATTAAGCGACTGTCGTCGCCGCTATGTCTTCAATCGCGGTTCTGGCTTCCTTGCGCACCAGCCCGGCCGCTTCCGATGCAAGCTTGGACGTCAGTGTCGCAACCTTGCCGGCTTCGGTGACATATTCCGAGGCCGCATTGTGCAGGAAGGTGGAGACTACCTCGAAGGCATCATTGAATTCAGGGCCGCCGATGAGATCGTCCGCCAGCTTGATATCCTGCTCGTAGCGATGCCTCAGAAAGGCAAGCGTTTCGATCTGATAACGCATCATCGCCTTGAAGGCGTGCGCCTGAAGTGACACGGCGGCAAGAACCATCTTCTGGCCATTTTGCGCCATTGGCAGCGGCTGCGTGCCGGATTGCGGCGGTCCTGGATAGCTGTGCATGATCGACTGCTCCGTTGCGACATGCCGCAACGCTAATGCCATTCGCCTCGCAGTCGTTGATCAGGATCAATCCCCCATGACCTTCGCCGGGTAGGCAGCCCTGCAGATTGGTCAGGAGATTACCGCTGATCTGCTTGTTCCGGGCGGCTACGGCCACGGCCGTCTCCGTCAAATGGCCTTTGGCCACGTGACGCGTTCTGTGCTGCGCGGCGGATCGCTGCATCGATTCATATCGAACCGAGCAAGAACACCTTCGCCCCTGAAGTTGACCTGAATCAAGGTTGTCCCTTCCCGCAAGGGGTTACGTCTAGCCTCGCCAAATGAGCGGGGAACCGGTGCGGCGACACCTGCGACCGTTCCACAGAAAAGGAAGTCGACATGAACTACCAGCGGTTCTTCGAAGAAGCGATCGACCAGCTCCACGCGGAGCGTCGCTATCGTGTCTTCGCCGACCTTGAGCGCATCGCGGGCAAATTTCCGCGCGCCATCTGGCGCGCCAATGGCCGCGCCGAGGAAATCACCGTCTGGTGCTCCA
>NZ_PNOT02000038.1 GCF_002879535.1 Mesorhizobium intechi | reverse complement strand
TCTCGACGCTGGTGGTGCCCTCAGCGATCTTGACCCTGCCGGCGGCGGTCGCCGGAATGCCTGCGATGGTGGCGCCGCCGGTGAAATTGGTCCAGTCGCCGTCGCGCTTCAGGTCGACGCCGATGCCGCTGATTTCGGTGCTGCCCGAGGTGACGCTGTCGGCCTTGATCGTGCCCGAGATCGCCGGTGCCTTGAGATAGTTGGCGATCAGCGCATTGACGGCGATCGTCTTGGCCGTCACTTCGCCACGTGCGATAGCGGTGCTCTTGGCATCGATGGTGACGGATGGCGCATCGCCGTCCTCGGCAAAGAGGATCGTGCCGTTGATGTCGCCGGTCACGGCCTGACCGGCGAGTGCCGCCAGCTGATCGATCGCGGGTGCGGCAAGCGTCAGCGTGCCGAGCGGCATGAACGTATCATCGAGCGCTAGATCGCCGGATACCTTGTTGTCGCCGAGCGAGACCAGGAAACCATTGATCGAACGCTTGCCCTCGCTTGTCACCAGCGCCGCCTTGAGATCGAGCGGCTGGTCGTTGACCGATCCGGTCAGCGAAACGTCGGCCGAGGGGCTTGCTATGTCCGCCTTGCCGCTTGCCGTCAGCTTGATCGCCTTCACCGTGCGGCCCGAGGCCGTCAGGCTGGCGCTGTTGGCGGAGACGGTGAAATCCGGCGCCGTCCTGGCGCCGCTTGCCGATAGGGTGAAATCGACGCCGCCCGCGACCGGCACGCCGACCATCGGCGACAGCACCGAAACATCGCCCAGCGTACCCTTGATGTCGGCCTGGATGTCGCTGCCTTGCGCACTGGCGGTGCCGCTGGCGCTGAGCGAGCCCGAGGTCAACGAGATCGAGTTGGCGGCAAAGGCGCCTTGCGGATCGCGCGTCGCGGCGGCCGAGAACTTCACCCGCTCGCCGAGCACCGAGCTGATCTGCGGCGGCAGGGCCGTCGACACGGCATCGGCATTCATCTTGAGCTGCATCGACAGATCGGCAAGCGCCACCGTCATCGTCAGCGAGGCGTTCAGCGCATCGGAGCGCAGAGTGCCCTGGTCGATGGTGATGGCGTCCTTGCTGAGCGATCCGGCGAGGTCGACAGCGACCTTGCCGGTGACCAGCGGCGCCAGCGTCGCCACGTCGGTCTTCAGCCCGCCCGCCGTCAGCTTGACGGCGACCGGCCCGGCGCGGTTCTGGATGTCGAAGCCGTCGGAATGGATTTGTGCCGAAATATCGTTGAGCTGGGTACCACCCGCAACCACCGAGGCCAGCGAAGCACCGATATCGACTATCGGCGCCTTGCCGTCGCCGAAGGCACGGGCGGTGGCGTTCCTGATCGCAATGGTGATCGGTTGCGCCGCGCTTCCCACGGTGATCTGCACCGGCGCGCTTTTGGCCGCTACTTCGACCGACAGATCGCTGGCGCCGGCGGGGTCGGCAATGCCGGTCGCGGTGCCATGGATGGCGTCACTTTCGATGCTGGCCCGGTCGACACTGATGCCGCCGGCCGATGTGGCGGTGCCCGCGACATCGAAGGCGGTCTTGCCGGCAAACAGCGGTCTGAGATTTTCCGGCAGGAAAGGCGCGAACTCGCCGTCGCCCTTGGCCTCGACGTGGTTGCCCTTGTCGGTGAGTTGATGACGGCCCGTCAGTTGCGTGACGATCTTGCCGTCGACCATGAATGTGGCGATGCCATTCCAGTTGGCCAGCGGTCCCGTGCCCGAGACCGCTATTTCGACCGGCGGCGTATCGGGCAGCTTGAGCAGATTGGCGAGGATACCGCCGGCCGGCTCCGAGGCCTTGAGGTCAAGGTCGAGCCTGTTGTCTGCCGGTGCAAAGTGAATCTTGGCGTCGACATTGCCTTGCTTGCCGTCATGGCGGGTGACGTTGAGCACCGTCTCGAGCGCGAGCGGTGTCGCGTCGGCCTTGAGCATCCCCTTGGCGGCGAGTTCGGCGATGCCGCTGCCGGCCAGCTGCTGGCCAAGGGCGATTTCAGGCAGGTCGATCTGCCTGATGTCGATGGAAACCGGCAGCGTCGTCGTGCCGCCCTGCGCCGGCGGCTGCGTGCCGCCTGCCGGCAGCCGTGCGAGTTCGATGCGCTCGGCGGCGATGCGGTCGGCGCTGAAGCTTTTCGACAGCAGCGCCAGCGGCGACCAGTCGACCGCCACCTTGCGCGCCACCAGCCAGGCGCCCCGGCGGTCTTCCAGCACCACATGGTCGACGCTGAGAGCGCCCGACCAGATGCCGTCAATGCCGCTGACCGTGATCTTGCGGTCGTCGTTCGAAGCAAGCCGCGAAATGATGCCGGCGAGATTGTCGCGTCCGCGCTCTGTCTTGGTCAGGACAACGAGCGCGCCGATCGCGCCCGCGACCACGATCAGCACCGTGTAAAGGACAATGCGAAGGATGCGCCACACCGTCTTCATGTCAGAACGCCTGCCCGATGCCGGCATAGATGCCGAAATGCGGATCGCCGGGATCGCGGTTGAGCGGCACCGCCGCATCGATGCGCAGCGGGCCGAACGGCGTGACGTAACGCAGGCCGACACCGGCGCCGACCTTGACGTCGGAGAAGTTGGGAACCGACTTGGTCGACACCGTGCCGGCATCGACGAACGGCACGATACCGATCGTATCGGTGACGGCTATGCGCATTTCGACCGAGGTCTCGAAGAAGGACAGGCCGCCGATCGGCTGGCCGGTGAAATCTTTCGGGCCGATGCCCTGATAGGCATAGCCGCGCACCGAACCGCCACCACCGGAGTAGAAGCGCCGGTCGGCCGGAACGTTCTCCAGCCCGGTGCCGACGATCGAGCCGACGGCGACGCGCTCGGCCAGCACGAACTTCGAGGCCGTATCCAGCGACTGATAGGCTGATCCCTCGCCCTTCAGCTTGAGGAAGGCGGCGCCACTCAGGATGTCGTAGCTCGGCTCGGCATAGGCCAGCACCCGGAAGCCCCTGGTCGGGTTCAGTCTGCTGTCCCTGTTGTCATAGACATATTGCAGGGGAACGCTGGCGATGAGGTAGGTGTGCTTGCCGAATGCATCCGTGATCCTGGAATAGTCGAGCGCCACTTCCGCCGAGACCGTCTGCTTCTTGTCGAGTTCGTAGGACAGGCCGGTGCTGCCCTTGACCGAGAAATGGTCATACGCATCCGGATGCTCGAGCACGGTCTTGAAGCTGGCAAAGAACTTCGACGCCGGCCCGATCACGCCGGGCTTCTGGAACATGATACCGGCATTGTAGTTCAGGTCGGACAGATTGTTGCTCCCGATGCCGCTGATGGCGCCATCAATACGCAGCTTTTCCGCGTGGCCAAACAGGTTGCGGTGGCCCCAATAGCCTTCCAGGCCCAGCCCTTCCGTGTTCGAGAAGGTGCCGCCCAGGCCGAAATAGCGCGGCTTGCGCTCGCTGACCTGGACGCCGATCGGGATGTTGCCGTCGGCGTCTAGCTTGTCGGCTTCCTTGAAGGTGACGCTGTTGAAGACTTCCAGCGCCAGCAGCCTGTCGCGCGCGTCGCTGATCTCCTGCGGCGAGTACTGCTTGCCGCGCTTCAAGCCCGTCATGTATTCGGTGAAATCGCGGTCGACCTTCTCGGTGCCCTCCACCGTGGTCGCGCCATAGCCGGCGACCGGCCCGGCCGCCACTGTCAGCGTCACGTCGAGCGTCGAGGTGGCATGGTCGGCGACGATCTGCCGGTCGGTGACCTTGGCCAACGGCCTGCCCTGCTCCTTCAGCGTCCGCACGATCAGCGCCTCGGCCTTGAGCACCGCCCCCGATCCGGCGTCGCCGCCCGATATCAGACCGTAATCGGCGCTCATCAGCCCCGCCGCGTCGCCCTCCAGCCTGATGTTGCCGAGGGTGAATTTCGGCCCGGCGACGATATTGATCGCCACCGGAACCGGCTGCGGACCCTTGAACTCGGCGTCCGGCGGCAAGTCGTCTAGCGGCTTGCCCTCGATGGTGATGGTGACCACGCCTTCGTAGCGGGCATCGGCAAAAAGGGCGGCCACCAGTTGTTCACGGTCGCTGCGCGCCTTGGCCATCAGACCGAGCGAACCCGGGACCGGCCGGTCCTCGTCGCCCTTCAGCGCCGAGGCGCTTTCGAGCTTCTTGACCAGATCCTTGTCGGCATCGGGCGCGGTGATGGTCACGACATAGCGCAGCGGATCGACAATATCGGCGTCCTCATCTTTGGACGATCCCCACAGCTTGATGCCGAAAAGCTCGAACGCGGCCGCAGGGCTTGATCCGGCGGCCAGCACACTCGCGCAGATCATGGCCAAGAGCAGGGCGCGGCAAAGCACGCGCCCTGGCGCGGTCCCCCCTGACATCTGCTCTTCATACGCCGGCATTAACACAACCTAGGTTACAAAACTAAAATTGGAATGAAGTTCTGAAGCGCTCGTAAAGGGGCCACAATCCAATTGTCTCAAATAGGACGGGCTTGGAATTCACACCTTTTGCGTCGCCGCAAGAATGCGTGATCCCCTGTCCTATGGAGGTACTACCGGTCATCGGCCGGAAAGGAAACCGTTGGCAGGCGGAACCCTGCCGCGTCCTGTGTTGACAAGCTGGCCTGGAGCTTGAACATGCCTGGACGTCTGCAATTGTCTGGAGGGTGTAATGGCAATGCGCGCGGCTCGTGGTCTGTCGATCCTGATCCTTCTCTTCTTCGCCTGGGCCAATGTCTTAGCCTGGAATGGCGTCGCGCAAGCGGCCGAGGCCCGGCGAATCGCAACGACCGACAATTCCGACTATTTCGGCTTTGATCTCAGATCCGACCAGAATGTCACCCTCGACCAGTGCAAGACGACATGCCTCGGCGATCCAGCCTGCCGCGCCTTCACCTACAACACCAAGGCCAAATGGTGCTTTCTCAAATCCGACTACAACCAGCTGAAACCGTTCAACGGCGCGGTTGCCGGCAAGGTCGTCAACATTGACGGCGATCCCGATATCGGCGCGCCGCCGGAACTGACCTTCTTCCCCAACTGGATGGCCGACCAGGCCCAGCAGTACCGCAACAGGCTGCTTGGCCCGGCCTTCGACAAGCCGACCGAAGGCATGGCCGCGCTGATCAACTCGGCCGAACAGGCCGTGCTGACCGGGAATCATCGCTCCGCGATGCAGAAATACGAGGCCGCGGTCTCGGTGATGCCCGATGATGGCCAGCTCTGGCTCAATCTGGCGCGTGAAACGCTGGCCGTGCAGCCCGCCGCCAACACCTCCGAAGCGTCGACTTTGCCGATGAACAGCACTTCCGCCGCCTTCAACGCCTATAAGCTGTTACGCACCACCAAGACGCGCGCGGACGTGCTGGCGCTGCTTGGCGCCGGCCTCGACAAACGTGATCTCTATCGCCCGGCGCTGCAGGCCTATGAGGCGAGCCTTGCGCTGGTGGCGTCGCCGGCCGTGCAGGCCGACTATGCCGATCTCAAGGCCCGCAAGGGTTTCCGTGTCGTCGACCACAGCGTCGATGCCGACACCAGCGCGCCACGCATCTGCGCGCAATTCTCCGAGGAACTGGTCAAGACCGGCGTCGACTACGCGCAGTTCGTGACTGTCGACAATGCGCCGCCGAAGGGTGTCGAGGCCAAGGACAAGCAGATCTGCGTCGAAGGCCTCGAACACGGCCAGCATTATGACGTCACCTTCCGTGCCGGCCTGCCGGCGGCCATCGGCGAAGTGACCGCCGCTCCCGTGGTGCTGTCGATCTATGTGCAGGACCGCGCCCCGTCCGCCCGCTTCACCGGCGACAGTTTCGTGCTGCCGGCCGGCGCGCGCCGCGGCATTCCGGTCGTCACCGTCAACATGAATGCCGCCGAAATGAAGCTCTATCGCATCGGCGACCGCTCGCTGGCGCAGCTTCTGTCGGGCTACCAGTTCCTGCACCAGCTCGACGGCTATGACATTTCCAACATTTCCGAGCAGATGGGCGCGCCGGTCTGGCAGGGCAAGCTCGACATCGTCAACGACCTCAACAAGGAGGTCACCACCTCCTTCCCGGTCGACGAAGCGCTGCCGCAGCGCAAGCCCGGCGTCTATGTGCTGACCGCACAGGCCGTCGACGCCAAGGGCGACGACTACAATTCGATGGCCACGCAGTGGTTCGTCGTCTCCGACATCGGCCTGTCGACCTATACCGGCCAGGACGGGCTCAATGTCTTTGCCCGTTCGCTGGGCTCGGCCAAGCCGATCGCCGGCGCCGAACTGACCCTGGTTGCTCGTAACAACGAGGTTCTCGGCACCGCGACATCGGATGCCGACGGCCACGCCGTCTTCAATCCCGGCCTGACGCGCGGTGACGGCGGCATGGTTCCGGCCGTGCTGATGGCCAAGCAGGGCGACAATGATTTCGTCTTCCTCGACATGTCCAAGGCCGGCTTCGACCTGTCGGACCGCGGCGTCACCGGGCGCGCGGCGCCCGGCGCGCTCGACGTCTATGCCTGGACCGAACGCGGCATTTATCGCGCCGGCGAGGATGTCCATGTCGCCGCCCTTGCCCGCGAT
>NZ_PNOT02000331.1 GCF_002879535.1 Mesorhizobium intechi | reverse complement strand
GGAGTCAGTACCGGATAGACTACACCGCGGCGCCGCAGGGCCGTCGCATTTGACGCCGGTATCCTCGATGCGCAGTTTCTGGGGGCTGATGAAGGCCTACTGGTTCTCCGAGCGCTGGAAGGAAGCCTGGACGCTCACCATCGTCATCGCGCTGCTGACGGGGCTTTCCAGCAAGGCGGGCGTCTGGTTTGCCCTGGCATTGGGCGAGTTGGGCAATTCGATAGCCTTCTTTCACGACGCGGCCAACACCAGCCCGCTGCAGGCAATTCTGACCAATGCTGGCGTATTGGTTCTGTTGGTTGTGCTCAAGGATGCCGGCTTCACCGGCGTGCGTGGTCTTGTTTCGGCAACCCTGCACCGAAAGTGGCGTGGTTGGCTGAATACCCAGTTCAACAAGGCTCTGCTCGACGGCAATCACACCCACTTCCATGCTCAGCATGGTTCGGCGGCCGGCGGTATCGTCGCGCCCGACAACATCGACCAGCGCATCCAGGAATCGATCAAGGACATGACGGGCGGGGCGATCGGTCTCGCCATGGGAGTTCTGGGTGTCGCGACCTCGCTCTATTTTATCGGCGAGAATCTGATCGGATCCTCGGTTGAGGTCAAAGGACTGGAGTTCCTCGGCAGTTATGGCAGCGCCGCGCTGGCCTTCCTCGCCGTCGCCATTTACGTGCCGCTGAACACTTGGATTGCGGTCAAGCTTGGCCGCTTACTCGAGCGGCTCAATATCCGCATGCAGCAGGCCGAGGGCAGCTACCGCAGTGAACTGACGACGTTCCTGCGCCGCAGCTTCCATGTCGCCGCCTCGAATGGCGAAGATGTGCAAAAGTCGATGCACGACAAGCTCTACGTCGATATCGACAAGACCTGGGGCAAGCTCAATGTCGTCAACAACAGCTACACGTCGTTCGAGCTGATCTACAACTTCCTCGGCGCCCGGATCGTCGCCTATGGTCCCGGTCTGGTGTCCTTCATACACAATCGCTTGGACTACAAGGGCTACATAACCGGCTCCGAAATGGTCGCTCAGCTGATCAGCCAGTGCTCGTGGTTCATTCATGTCATGCCCGCCATCGCCACGCTGCGCGCCAACAGCCAGCGTGTCACGGAACTGGCGAACGCGATCGAGAACGTCCAGCATCCGCAAGCGTTCTACAGCCAGACCGGTCAGTCCGACTTCCACTATGCCAGCCAGAACCCGGTTTTCGGGCTGACCATCCAGAAGCTCGAACTGGCGCATCAGGGCGAGGACGCGACACCGTTCCTCAGCGCCGCCAATTTGCGCTTCCGGCGCGGCGAATGGACGTTCCTCAAAGGCGAATCGGGCTGCGGCAAGACTTCGCTGATCAAGGCAATCAACGCCCTCTGGCCTTATGGCCGCGGAACCATCGTCTTCCCCGACGGGGTGAGGAGTTTCTATGCCGCCCAGGAGGTCAAGCTCCAGCAGGTCTCGCTGAAACAGCTGGTCTGCCTGCCGGGCTCCGAGCATGACCACGGCGATGCGCAGGTCGCGTCCGCGCTGCACAAAGCCGGCCTTGGCGACTTCATCGAGCATATGGCCAATCAAAGCCGTGAAGGCAAAAGCTGGGATCAGGTCCTGTCGGGCGGCCAGAAGCAGAAGCTGGTGGTGGCCCGCATCATCCTGCAGCAGCCGGGGCTGCTGTTCCTTGACGAGGCGACCGGCGCCCTTGACCCGGAAGGCAAGATTGCCTTCCACCAGGCGATCAAGGACAACTGCCCCGATGTCACGGTGATCAGCGTGATGCACGAAGCGGTGGCGCCACGATCGGCTGCCGGCACCGAGTTCTACCATTCGATCGTGTTGATCGCCGACGGCGTCGCCACCAAGAAGCCGATGGTTCCAACCCTGCCGGTCGAACTCACCACGATCTTGACCCAGCCACGGCCGGTCGAGGACAAATGGCTGCGTTTCTCGCGCCGGCTTAAGCAGAAATAACGGCGATTTTACCGTGACTTGCCGGCAGTGCTGCGGTCGGCGATCACAGTATCGCGAGCGGAGCCATCAGGCGCCGTTTTCCCCACTCACCGCGATTGACTCGGCAAGGCGCGCTCCTATGTTGCGCTGGCTTGCTGACAGTCAAACGCGAACACGCAAGCGGAAAGGTCACCGCGCCATGCCTGGCGACAGTATTAGTCGAACGCAACCGCCGTCCGCCTAGACGTGACCTGAGTGGTTCATGTCCTGCCGGACGGCAAGGAGTGAACCATGAACGATTTTTCCCCCGTGGCGGACGACGAGGCCGTCGCCATCGCCCGCATCCTTGCAAACGACCACGTCGCCGACGTAGTCGAGGCGCTCAACCATGAATCGCGCGAAACCGCGACGGATCTGCTTTGCGCGGTACCCTTCGAGCGGCTGGTCGAGATCTTCGACCAGCCGGAACTCGATGGCGCGCCCGAACTCGCCGAGGCCCTGCCCCGGGCCAAGGCAAGCAAGCTGCTGACCGCCATGTCGGTCGACCGTGCGGCCGACATACTGCGCGAGCTTGATGAGCCGGCACGCTCCGAACTGCTCGGCGCACTGGCGCCGCCGCTGCGCGCCACCCTGCTGTCCATTCTGGGCTATCCAGAAGGCAGCGCCGCATCGATCATGACGACCGAATTCGTCAGCGTTCCCTCGGACTGGACCGTCGGGCGCACGCTGGACTATATCCGCAAGGTCGAGAGGACGCGCGAAACTGTCTACGCGATCTACATCGTCGATCCGCAAACGCACCTCCTGGTGCGGTCGACCGGCCTGCGCCGGCTCATCACCGGTGAGCCGGACGACCCGATCCTGTCGGTGGCGCCGGACCGTGTGCCGGTGACGGTCACCCCGCTGACCGATCGTGAAACGCTGGCGCAGACGATCTCCAAATACGACCTGCTCGCCTTGCCGGTCGTCGACCACGGCAAGATCCTCGGCATCG
The DNA here is from genome assembly GCF_002879535.1 of Mesorhizobium intechi. GTDB lineage: Bacteria > Pseudomonadota > Alphaproteobacteria > Rhizobiales > Rhizobiaceae > Mesorhizobium > Mesorhizobium intechi. Next base: position 2,490 of record NZ_PNOT02000331.1, on the reverse strand, counting down.
TCACCATCGACGACATCATCGACACGATGATCGAGGAAACGACGGAGGATGTGCATCGCTTCGGCGGCATGGAAGCCCTCGATGAGCCCTACATGAAGATGAGCTTCCTCGCCATGATTCAGAAGCGCGGCGGCTGGCTGTGCGCGCTGTTCCTCAGCGAGATGCTGACGGCGAATGCCATGCAGAGCTACGAAGGCGAGCTGGAAAAGGCGATCGTGCTCACCCTCTTTATTCCGCTGATCATGAGTTCCGGCGGCAATTCCGGTTCGCAGGCGACCTCGCTGGTCATCCGGGCGCTGGCGCTGCGCGAGATTGGGCTGAGCGACTGGTGGCGGGTTGCCTTGCGCGAACTGCCGACCGGCTTTGTGCTGGGATCGATCCTTGGCGTGGTCGGCGTTTGCCGCATCACGCTGTGGCAGTATTTCGGTTTCTACGATTACGGTCCGCACTGGCCGCTGATTGCCGCGACGGTTGGCGCGGCACTGGTCGGCATCGTCACCTTTGGTTCGCTTTCTGGATCGATGCTGCCCTTCGCGCTAAAACGGGTCGGCTTCGACCCCGCCAGCGCATCGGCGCCGTTTGTCGCCACACTGGTCGATGTCACCGGGCTGGTGATCTATTTCTCGGTGGCGCTGGTCATCTTGCGCGGCACGCTGCTGTAGCCGCTGTCTCCGCCGCTGGCCATGGCCGGCGGCGGCTTCCGCCTCTCAGACTGCTGCGTTAGATGGTTCCGTCGACCTTCATGGAGCAAGCCGCGCGCGTCACTGGACGCGCTGGCCGTCCTTCACGCGGTAGGTCGGTTTGTACATGGTGACGAGTTCCTCCGCCGCGGTCGGGTGCACGGCCATTGTGCGGTCGAAATCATCCTTGGTCACGCCGGCCTTGAGCGGAATGCCGAGCAGCTGCGCCATTTCACCGGCATCCGGCCCCAATACGTGGGCGCCGAGCACTTTGCGGGAGGCGCCGTCAACCACCAGCTTCATCAGCATCTTCTCGTCTCGGCCCGAAAGCGTATGCCGCATCGGCCGGAAGCTGGCGCGGTAGATTTCGACATCGGCGAAACGCTTGACGGCTTCGTCTTCCGACAGGCCGACAGTGCCAATTTCCGGCTGCGAGAAGACCGCGGTCGCGATTGTGTCGTGGTCGGGCGCGGTCGGGTTGCCCTTGAAGGCCGTCTCGACAAAGCACATTGCTTCGTGGATCGCCACCGGTGTCAGCTGCACGCGGTTGGTGACGTCGCCGATCGCCCAGATATTGTCAATGTTGGTGCGGGAATACTCGTCGACCTTGATCGCGCCGGCCTGGGTCATCTCGAGACCGATGCCTTCCAGGCCCATATTCTGGGTGTTGGGGATGCGTCCGATGGCCAGCATGACCTGATCCACCGTCAGCGTCTGGCCGGTGGTGAGAAGGGCATCGAGCCGGCCGTCCGGCCGCTTGCGGATCGACTCCGATACGGCATGGCAGAGGATCCTTATCCCCTTCTTTTCCATGGTCTCGTGCAGCGTGCGGCGCAGATCCATGTCGAAGCGGCTGAGGATCTCCTTGCCGCGATAGACCAGCGTGGTGTCGACACCGAGCCCGTGAAAGATGTTGGCGAACTCGACCGCGATATAGCCGCCGCCCTCGATCATGATCGCCTTCGGCAGTTCCTTGAGGTCGAAAGCCTCGTTGGAAAAGATGCAATGCTCATGACCGGGAAGCGCTGGGTGGGCCGCCGGCCGGCCACCGGTGGCGATCAGGATCTGGTCGGCGGTGACGGTGCGGTCGTCGTCCAGGAGATGCACCACATGCGGGTCGACGATCATCGCCCGCGAATGGAAGGTCTCGCCGCCGGCGCCTTCGACATTCTTCTTGTAGATCGCCTCCAGCCGGCTGATCTCGCGGTCCTTGTTGGCCACCAGCGTCCGCCAGTTGAAACTGGCTTCAGGCACCGTCCAGCCATAGCCGGCGGCATCGGCAAAATGCTCGGGAAATTGCGAGGCGTAGACATAGAGTTTTTTCGGCACGCAGCCCCGGATCACGCAGGTACCGCCAAAACGATATTCCTCGGCGATGCCGACGCGCTTGCCGAGTGCGGCGGCAACGCGCGCCGCCCTCACCCCGCCGGAGCCGCCGCCGATGACGAAAAGATCGTAGTCATAACCGGCCATGAGGCGGCTCCTTGAACGTCGGAAATGTGAGTGACAGGTAGGCGGCCCAAGGCCAAAAGAAAAGCCCGGACAAGCCGGGCTTCACAGATGGCCGCAAGGCCGCATTGGAGAACGCAGGATCAGTTCTGCGTGCCGTCGGCGGGAGCAGCACCATCCGCCGGAGCAGCGCCATCCGCCGGTGCAGCGCCATCCGCCGGAGCCGCATTGTCGGCCGGAGCAGTACCATCAGCGGGCGCAGGGGCGGCCTTCGCCTTTGCCTTGGCGGCCGCGGCCAGCGTCTCGCCGACCTGCTGGGCGAGGTCGCGGCCGAGTCCGTTCTGCCAGATGTCGGCAGCCT
>NZ_PNOT02000389.1 GCF_002879535.1 Mesorhizobium intechi | reverse complement strand
ATCGAAAATCATGCGGTTTCAGGTTCCGCCTATTACTTGAATGAGTTGAGGGGACAACCGGAAGCGGATTATGGCCCTGTGCGCCTTGCGACGTATCAACCGGATGACCTGACATTGGAATATTCGGGTGCAACCCCTGGATGGATCGTTTTCCCAATTCGCATCAATGAGGATTGGCGGGCCACGCTGGATGGAAAGCCGGTTGAACTAGCGAAGTTTTTAGATTTCTTCCCTGCCGTTGAGGTGAACGGGCCAAGCAAAATTCGTTTCTATTACGACAGCAGTCACCTGCTGAAAACGTTGGAACTTTGCATTGCCGGCTTTGCGGCTTCAGTCATTCTCTTGATCATGGTGAATGGCAGACCTTCCAGGCCACGAGCCGGCGCTGGCTAGTTGGTTGCCTGGGTGTTGAAAATGGCACCGCAAACCAGACCGATGCACTGCATTGCCCGTGACCGGACCGCGATGATTTGGAGTGCTTTTAGAAAGCAGGCAACATGTTGATCGGCTGATCGGGCCGCTTCGTCAGAGAGTCGCCGTTTGCTGCTACCCTGGCAGGCGTGGAAACCCGAATGCTACACCCCAGATCCAATTCGACTGGAGCTGACCTGTTGTATCTATTCAAATGAGGTTGACGCTGATAACGAACGGCCAAGTCAATGAAACGGGAATGCTGCTCGAATGCCTAAAACATGCGTGGTGACCGGCGGCGCTGGATTCATTGGATGCGCGTTGTCCGCCAAATTGGCAAACCGCTTCGATCGCGTGGTTGTCCTCGACAGTTTGCATCCGCAGATCCACGCGGAGCGAAAGCGTCCCGCCGACCTTGATCCTCGCGTTCAACTCGTGGTTGCCGATGTGACCGAGGCCTCGACCTGGGCGCAGGCACTTGAAACCATCCGACCTGAAGTTGTGGTGCATCTAGCTGCTGAAACCGGCACGGGTCAGTCGCTCACGGAGGCCTCTCGCCACGCAATAGCAAATGTTCTTGGCACCACCCGCATGCTGGACGCCTTCGCCACGGCATCGCACGTTCCGGAGCGTTTTGTCCTCGCTTCGAGCCGCGCCGTCTATGGAGAGGGGGCATGGCGGTCGAGGAAAACAGGCGAGACAACATATCCCGGTCAGAGATCGAAACAGCAGCTCGAACGCGCGGAGTGGGATTTTCCCGGGCTCGAACCTCTGCCGATGGACGCGGCAACAACGATACCGAATCCAACCAGCATCTACGGAGCAACGAAATTAACCCAGGAACAGGTATTGCGGGCTTGGGCCCTTTCGTTCGGAACAGCCGTCAACGTGCTTCGCCTTCAGAACGTATATGGTCCTGGCCAATCCCTGACCAACAGCTACACGGGAATCGTGTCATTGTTCATCAGGATGGCGAAGGAAGGCAAGAGCATCCCGATCTATGAGGACGGGGATATCGGCCGCGACTTCGTCTTCATCGATGATGTGGCGTCGGCTCTCGACCACGCCACGGCCACGGATCTGTCACAGTCGCTCGCCTATGATGTCGGCACAGGGTCCAAGACCACGGTTCTTGACCTGGCAAGGATCGTCGCGAAAAGATACGGGGCGCCGGAACCGCACGTCAACGGCATGTTCCGCAACGGCGACGTTCGCTGCGCTGTCGCCAACATCGACAGGACGATGGACGAACTGGAATGGCGACCTTTGAAAAGTGTAGGCGAGGGGATCGACCAGCTTTCCGAGTGGATCGATTCACAACTTGGCTAGAACTATGACATCGTGACAACGGAAGCGTCTGCCGTCGAAAATGTTTCCATGGGAGACGTGGTCCCTATACCACGTGCAAGTGATATTTGCAGGGACTTGGTGATGCGGCGTGCGGCGATATTTTTCTTCTATGACGAGCGCGGCCAGGTTGATGACTACATATTCTACCTCTTGGAAAAATTGCGGCCATTTGTGGAGACGATTATTTTTGTCTCGAACGGGGCCATTTCAAAATCATCGGAAGCCTCACTGCGGTCCGCCGTCGACGAGACTATTATCCGCAAGAATACAGGATTTGACGTTGGGGCGTATCGCCAAGGGCTCGAGTTCATCGGTTACGACAGGCTCGGCGACTATGATGAAATCCTTTTGCTTAACCACACATTCTACGGACCTGTTTTCCCGTTCTCCGAAATGTTTTCGGAAATGGAACGCCGGGACTGCGATTTTTGGGGCATATCCGGTCACAGGGAAATGGCGCCCAATCCTTTCACCGGGCAGGGAAGCTTGGCTGGCCATCTAAATTCTCATTTCATCGCGATAAGAAGGGCGATGCTTATCTCGATCGCTTTCCGGAATTATTGGGAAAGCATGCCGCCAATTAAAGATTACAAAGACTCGGTGTTGATTCACGAGTCGCGTTTTACCAAGTTCTTTGAGGAGCTTGGATATACATATTCGATATATGTTGAGTCGGATCTATACACGTCGAAATATCCTGTATTCATTGAAGTAGATGAGACTATATCAGAAAGAAATCCAATCTTAAAGAGACGACTTTTCTTTAATGACCCCATTTTTTTGGAGCAGAATGGCACCGATTTGCCGCGTGCTTTGCGGATGATCAAAGAGACATCCGACTACGACCTCAATCTGATTTGGCGCAATGTCCTGCGCTCGTCGGAATTGAGAACCCTCAACACCAACGCGGCGCTGATGAGTGTCTTGCCGGACAAGCGGATTAAAGGCGACGGTGGTGCTGCCGACTATGGCAAGATCGCTGTCTGCGCGCATATCTACTACACCGATATGCTCGACGAGATACTGGGCCTGACCGGCAATATCCCGGTACCCTATGATTTCATAGCCACCACGAATACGCCGGAAAAAAAAGTTGAAATCGAAACCGTCCTGGCAAAACGCCCTGGCGTGAAGAACGTCATCGTCCGCGTTGTCGAGCAGAACCGCGGCCGTGACATGTCCTCGCTTTTCATCTCCTTGCGCGACCTGCTGGTCGACGATCGCTATGACCTCGTCTGTCGCCTGCATACAAAAAAATCGCCTCAAGTGCAGTCGTCGATGGGCAACCTGTTCAAGCGTCATATGGTGGACAATCTGCTGCATAGCCGTGGCTACGTGCACAACGTGTTGGATATGTTTCACGACAATCCTTCGGTCGGCCTGGCCATTCCGCCGATCTTTCATATTTCCTATCCGACCATGGGTTTCTCGTGGTTTGCCAACAAGCCGAAGGTTGAGGAAACCGCGCGGCTTTTGAACATCGACGTCAAGTTCGATGAGAGCACCCCGGTGGCCGCCTATGGCACCATGTTCTGGTTCCGGCCGCGCGCCCTGCGCAAGATGTTCGAACACAAGTGGAAATGGGACGAGTTCAATGCCGAGCCGGATCATGTCGATGGCGGCTTCGCCCATGCGCTGGAGCGGCTGATCGCCTACGCGGTTCAGGATGCTGGATATACCACGCAGCACATCATGTGCGCGCACCAGGCGGAGCACAATTACACCATGCTGGAGTTCAAGCTGCAAAAGCTCGCCAGCTTCATGCCGTCAGGCGACTTCCCTTGGCAGTGTCATCTCTTGTCCGAGTGGAAGAAGGCCGGCTATCCCCTGGGAAGCCATGTGTCGGCCACTCCGGCGCCAATGCCGACGTCAGTGAAGCATTCTCTGGCTGAACTCAATTTGGCCGTCAAAAGCTCTTTGATGTTCAGGGCGCCTATCCTGTTCAAAGCACTAAGGCCGATCTATCGCGGCACGAGGGCGGTTTTGAAACCGAACTCTCGGCGTAGTGGCGGATGATGGCGGGTACCAGGCAGGTTCACGGTCTAGTCAGGAGCATCAAGGTGCGTCGTATTGCCGTATTTTCTCTCTACAACGAGCATGGAATTGCCGATGACTATGTCATCTTCCTGCTCGAAAAGCTGCGCGAGTTTGTCGAGAGGATTGTTGTCGTATCCAACGGAAATCTTTCCAAGCTTTCGGAAATAGCGATCAAAGCCAGTTGTGATCAGCTTCTGGTCCGGGAGAATGTGGGATTTGACGTATGGGGATATAAGACCGGTATTGACGCTGTCGGCTTCGACGCTCTTTCCGAGTACGATGAACTTATCCTGCTGAATGACACCTGCTACGGGCCTCTTTTCCCGTTTTCGGAAATGTTTTCGGAAATGGAGCGCCGGGATTGTGATTTCTGGGGCAGCGCTGCCCATTCGAAAGTGACGCCAAATCCGTTTACCGGAACAGGCCATCTGCCCCGCCATCTCACAGCAAACTTCATTGCTATCCGCGAGAAGATGCTGAAATCACGCGCCTTCAAGACATATTGGGAAAATCTTCCGGCGATCAAAACTTACATCGACGCTATCATGCTTCACGAGTCGCAGTTTACCAAGCATTTCACAGATCTTGGCTACTCGGCGGAAGCGTATGTCGATCCGGATAAGTACGGTTCGGAATATCCGGCGTTTGTTAACGTGGATGAGACAATCATCAACCGATTCCCCTTGCTAAAGCGACGTCCGTTTTTTCATGATCCGACGTTCTTGAATGCTCAAGGCATTGATTTGCCGCGCGCTTTGCGAGTTCTGGAAGAGACATCCGACTACGATCTCAATCTGATTTGGCGCAATGTCCTGCGCACGTCGGAATTGAGGAATCTAAACACCAATGCCGCGCTGATGAGCGTCTTGCCCGATGACCGAGCCAAAGAGGACGACGCTCCTTCCGACTGCGGCAAGATCGCTGTCTGCGCGCACATTTGCTACACCGATATGCTGGAAGAGATTCTGGGCCTGACCGCCAACATCCCGGTACCTTATGATTTCATTGCCACCACGGATACGTCGGGAAAGAAGGCCGAGATTGAAGCCACACTGGCAAAACGCCTTGGCGTAAAGAACGTCATCGTCCGTGTTGTCGAGCAGACCCGCGGCGGCGACATGTCCTCGCTTTTCATCTCCTTGCGCGACCTGCTGGTCGACGATCGCTATGACCTCGTCTGTCGCCTGCATACAAAAAAATCGCCTCAAGTGCAGTCGTCGAGAAGCAACCTGTTCAAGCGTCATATGCTTGAGAATTTGCTGAATACGCGTGGCTATGTTCACAACGTTTTGGATATGTTTCACGACAATCCGTCGGTCGGACTGGCCGTTCCGCCTATCGTTCATATTTCCTATCCGACCCTGGGACACGCATGGTTCTTCAACAAGCCAAAGGTTGAGGAAACCGCTCGGCTATTGAACATCAAGGTCAAGTTCGATCATGACACCCCGGTGGCTGCCTATGGCACCATGTTCTGGTTCCGGCCACGCGCCCTGCGCAAACTGTTCGAACACAAGTGGAAATGGGAAGATTTCAATGCCGAGTCGGATCATGTTGACGGCGGATTGGCTCACGTGCTGGAGCGGCTGATCGCCTATGCGGCTCAGGATGCTGGATATACCACGCGGCACATCATGTGCGCGCATCAGGCGGCGCACAATTACACCATGCTCGAGTTCAAGCTGCAAAAGCTCGCCAGCTTCATGCCGTCAGGCGACTTCCCTTGGCAGTGCCATTTGTTGTCTGAGTGGAAGACGGCCGGTTATCCCTCGGCAAACCATCTACCGCCCGCTGCACTATCGTCGCAGGCGTCGGTAACATCAGTGAAGCGCTCTCTGGGTAAGCTCAATCTGGCCATTAAAAACTCGCTGTGGTTCAGAGCGCCTACCCTCTTCAAAATACTGAGGCCGATCTATCGAGCTGTGGCCAAGCCTTAGTCAAACTCCAGGCATGGCGAAAACGCTGTGCGCTTTTTCCTGGAAGGCGGGTTTCATTTGGCAAGCCTCGTCTCGACTTCGCATGGAAGATAGCATGTGGTCGGTCTTTTTTGTCGACACCGAATGGTTTAATGGCTGCGGTCGACGCCTTGCCAGATGGTGCCATTCCAACCAGCGCTCTTGGAATACCTGTTTTTCAACGCTATCACGGGCATCGAAGGCGCAACCTGGTAACACCGCTTCCCGATGATGTTTGCGTGGCAGGATGTGGTTCGACGCCGCCGGCGATCCCTTATCGGAGCGTTCTAATTCCAGGTGCCATTGGACGAGAGAGATAGGTCGATGAGGCGCCTGGCAATCGCATTTTATTACGATCAAGAAGGCAAGATAGATGAGTACTATTTTCACCTGATTGCATCGATAAGGCCTTTTGTTGAAAAACTGCTGGTCGTTTGCAACGGTCCGGTAGACGACGCGGCCAGATCTCGCCTTTCCGACGCTACCGACA
>NZ_PNOT02000303.1 GCF_002879535.1 Mesorhizobium intechi | reverse complement strand
TCCCAAGGCAATATGCTTCCTGGATCAGTCGACAAATCTGGTGGCCATGACCTGACGACATGATGAGGCAAACTATCAACCACTACTATCAATCTGGAAACTTGCATGTTAGCAAGGGAACAATAATTAGATATCCATTTGAGTATATAGGGGAGAATTGGCGAAATGTTATGGTCTACGACTGCGCACTGGAAGGCCAAGGCATGGGCTTGGTTGTCATAACGGGATATTATGCTGGAACTCCTATCGTCCATTTGCCGGAAGAGTCCGGAAAGCTTAGTATATCAACAAGTTGGCTGATCAACAATTTCACCAAATGGGTGGAAGACGCGCCGTTGGGAGAGGTGTTTATTATTGAAAAAATTATGAAAACTGAGGATCCTTTTTCATAGAATTGGAATTACGGTGACAGTGCACTCTTTACCCCGTTCGGCCGGCTATCGTCGCGTTTAGATTGACCGCCTCGCTCGCATTGTCCTTCCCGATTTGCCGCACCACGTCACGCAACGCGGCAACGGGCGCGCCAAGGTGCACCGCGCCTATGCCGGCACCATCCATGCGCGGCAAAAGAAAACCGGACATTTCTGGCAAGGCCGTTTCGGCGCCGTCGCGATGGACGAGGATCACCTTTTGTCGGCGGTGCGCTATGTCGGACTGAATTCGGTGCGCGCAGGGCTGGCGAAACAGGCGGCCGATTGGCCCTGGTCAAGCGCTCGGGCGCATCTGACAGGTGAGCCCGATGGCGTTACCGATCTGCAGCCAATGAGGGACCGTCTGCCATCATCGAGCGGACTGTTCGATCTGATCGAGACGGATGCCGCGGCCTTCGACGCTCTCCACAAGGCTGAGAGCATCGGCCGGCCCGGTGGGCGGCGAGGCGTTTCTTAGTCGGATTGCAGCGCAAACCGGACGAGCTGTGAAGCCAGGAAAGCGAGGCCGGCGGGACAAAATTGGTGCACTGTCACCGTAATTCAAGGAGTGCTCAGGCGTTAGAGACCGTGAAACCAGGGACGGAGAAAGGCTCTAAATTGGGCCTCGACGATAGAAATGTCGATCTCAAGGTCTACCAAAATAGCAATGGGGAGACGGTGCACATAAGGCAGGACAAGGCTGCCGCTTACGGTGAGGATGGGGTTGGAGATCAACTGCCACATTTCAACGCTGGAATAGCGGGAGATAAGCTAAGAGATCATTTCTACATTGGAGAGAAGCAATAGGTGCAACGATATGAAATTAACACACGTAAACCCCAATGTTCGAGATGATCTAGTTC
>NZ_PNOT02000292.1 GCF_002879535.1 Mesorhizobium intechi | reverse complement strand
CGCCGAGCCTCGCCACCACCTGGCTGCCAACGGCACTCAGCCCTTCGGCAAGAACATTGCCGCCCGCCCCCAAGAGCGCCCCAATGCCCATATCGCGCACGATGTCCCGGCCGTTGAGCGCGGCGTCGACACCACCGAATACGGCGCCATCGGCAGCCATGCCGGCGCTTCGAGCGAAGAGACCTGGCAGGCCCTCCAGGGCTTCGGCTCCGAACTTTCCCGTGAAGGTAAGTCCCGCGCCTTGAAGGCCATGGCCGGTTGCGAAGGCGCCAAGCAGTTTCGCTGCCATGCCAGCCGACCCGGCACGATCCGCGGCATCCTCGCTTTCAGCTTGCTCGGCTGCCAGCAGCTCGCTGTAGCTCTTGGCGGAGAAGAGCCAGTTCAGTCCCGCAGCGAACTTGTCGGCCTGGTCGAATGTCGCGCCGTTGGCCGCGAGCCTGACGCTGTCGTTCACAGCCGCAATCGGCTTTTGCCACCATGAGCCAGCGTTAAACCGCACCCGTGCAGGATGCTGGGCCATCTCGATCAGGCCAGCCTCGAGGGCCTTTCCCTGGGCCTCCAGCTCCACCGACGTGATCTTCGGATTGTTTGCCGCGTTTTGGCGCAGACGATCGAGGGCGGACTGGAAAACCTGTCCGGCCAGGAGGAAGCGCGCCTCCGGGTCGCGCAGGGCCTTGAGGATTTCACTCAGTTCGACAATTCGCTGTTGCAGCGGCACGCTCTCATCGACGTATTTCGCGCCAAGGCTGTCCGAGAGCGCCTGGGGAACCGCCAAAACCCTGCGGAAGCCCATCTGGCTTTGAACAAAGACGCGGGCCGGCGATCACGGCACGGCCGGATCGCACCCGATGCGTTCGTGTGTTTTTCGGATCGAAATTTCTTGAAGGGGCCGGCCGGTGTTGCGGGGCGCGGCCGGCGCCCGGTGCGATCGTCATCTCACGGGCGGCGCAAGGAGCGCAGCGACGCTGCGCATCCCCCGGATCCGCCCATCAGCCCAGGGATCCATGCCGAGACTTGAAAGCGCCGCTGCGGTGCGAAATTCTGTTCTGCTGAACGCCTCGGCTGATGCCGCGGCATGGATTCTCGGGTCGAGCCCGCGAATGAAGAAGTGAGAGGCGCTCGCCCCTAACGAAACGCCCCCAGCGGATCGCTCTGGCCCGCCGGCCGTCGCGCCGCCTTGAACTCCGCCGGATCGACCACCGCCTCGCGCAGCATCATCACGCCGTAGCGCGTCGCCGCCATCAGGTCGTCCCGTAGCTTGACGACCTGGCCGTTTTTTCGATGGAAGAGCCTGAATTCCTCCCACCAGTCGGCGAGCGTGGCAAATACCTTGAAGCGGCCGGATTGCATGCGGTCGAGCATCTCCATCAGCCCGGCCTCGACAGAGACGGAGCCGTCGGGAAACTGCGCGTGGCGCGGCAGCATGTTCAGCCCGTGTGCTGAATATTGTTTGGCGAGCGCCACGCCCGCCCCTTCCAGCGTCTCGCGGCGGCCGTCGCGCGGCCAGGCGAAGGGCAGCCATTGGCCCCAGGGCCTAAGGGTCAGCGTCTGCATCGCCGGCGTCTGTTGCGAGGCCCGCGCGGCCTTGGTGACATAGACGACATCGGCCTCGGTATCCCAGGCGAGTTCGACGGCGGCGGAAGGATGGTCCCAGCCGAAATCGAGCGCGCCGATGCGCGGCCAGTAGCGCGGCAGCCGGAACGGCTCGCAGGCGATCAGCGCCTCGGCCACCGGAAAGATGCGGCCCGAGCCCAGCACCGGAATGCCGCGCGCACGGGCCTCGCGCTCATGCTCGGGATAGGCCGCAACGATCGCCGCGCGCTCGTCGCGCGAATAATGCGCGGCATCGTCGATGGTCATGAAGGTGACGTGACGGGTCATTGCGGTGCCCTTGGAAAATCTTGGATTCCTTGCCGCCGCGAATCTGGGGGTCCGAAGGACGGGTGAGACCCGCGGCTCGCCCCGGCAAGGCGGCGCGGCGAGGCCGCGACGGAGCGGGGGATGGCGCTGGCCCGGCAGACGAAGCGAATCCCATCTCGCCAAGGCGGCGCCCTACGGCGGCCCCCTCTCCGTCCGCTTCGCGGCCACCTGTCCCCACCTCTGGGGGCGAGGCACCCAGGTTTTGAAAGGTCGCCCGGCCCTTCGCAGGCTGCGCTCATGCTCCATGTCAGCTCCAGCCGATGTGCGACAGCCGGGCCGCGACGGCTTCTGCCGCACGCGTGGCCAGTTCCACCACGCGCTCGCCCACTCATCTTTCCCTTTGCGGTTTTATGCGCTAGGTTTTGCCCCGCGTCGGCGACAACCGATGCGTGTTGGGCCGGAGCATAGTGCGCGGCCTCTACTCTACGCGGGTGGGAAAGCCACTCTTTGCCATGACAGATCTATTCGAGGCGATGCGCCTGTCCGCCGAGGACAGCGAGACCGCTTATCTTTTCTTCAGCGAAGGCGGTAAGATTTTGCTGCCGCTCGGCAAATCGAGAAATGCCATGACAGGTCAGGAGATGCTGGAGCGGCTGTTGTCGCTCTCCGACGACGACGATGGCACGCTTGCAAACGACTTTCTTGGTGAGCTTGGCAAGACGGTCCCATTGGAAAGCCTGCGTCTTTTGCTGACATCGGCCAATGCCCGGACACGTGCGACGGGCGCGTTTCTGGCCACGTTTCAAAACCAGAACATAAGTTCGATGGTGGGCGAACTGGCCGCGTTGCTGGGGGATGACAACCCGTGCACGCGCTTCGATGCCATAGAGTGTATCTTGCGATGCAGCACACGTGAGCATGGCGACCATCTGGCGCGGGTGTTGTTTGCTCTTGCAGACGAGCATGAGGGTGTGCGCATGGGAGCCATCCAGTTCGTGCGCTTTGCAAAGGACTGGCAGTTGAAGCTTGCGCGCCAGCATGCCGCATTGCTCAGGCCGCAAACGCCGTTTTCGGCGATTTCAGATATTTCCGAGCAATGGCGGGACGACGCAGCAGGCATGATCCGTTCGATGTTGCACCATGGCGAACCGGTGGTGCGGCGCTACGGTCTGGGGCTGGCCGGTCGGGCGAGGCTGGTGGTCGTTGATGCCTTCGTCGGTTGGGCGCGGGCGTCCGCCGATCCTGAAATCAGCGAACTGGCGACGGCTTGCATCAAGCACAACCAGATATCGCGCCATGCGGTCTGGCAGTCATCATTGCCGGCAACCGCCTGAATTGCCGCCCCCCAGCGGTAGTGCGGAAGAAACCTTCCAGAACCCAGGTTTTGAGAGGTCGCCCGGCCCTTCGCAGGCTCAAGGCGTTCGAAGCTCGAAAAGCCAAGCACTTGGCTTTTCGTCCGCTAAAGCGGACCGCTTCTCACCCCTTCCCCATCCTCTCCACCTCCGCCGCCGACAGGAACAACAGCACCACGTCGCTCATGCCCAGCAGCGGCGTGAACGTGACGATCGTGATCCCGCCCGTCGCGTTGGTGCGGGTCAGGCCTTCGGAATAGATGTCGAGCGGCGGTTCCTCGTCGAACCAGACGCCATGCAGCGTCTCGCCCTGCCATTTCTCGCGGCCTTTCTCGAAGCTCTTGAACGACAGCACGCTCTCGCCCGCCTGGACGTCGCCGCCGCCGCCATGGCGCACGACGACACTGTCGAGCGCGCCCGGCGCGCCGCGGCCCATGATGGTCTGACGAATAGCATCGGCCGGGATCATGCCGGTGCCCCAGGCCGCCTGCTGCTGCGGCGGGCCGACCAGCACGCGCTGCGGGTTGTCGCGCGTGCCCTCGCCGGTCACGCCGGCGGCCCACAGCCGCACGAGCGTGTCGAAAACCTTGCCTTGCCACCACTGCGGATAACGGCCGGTCAGGTGCATGGCCCATTCGGCGCCGCCGGCCCGGGTCTTGCCGAGCTGGTTGCCGGCCATGAACAGCCTTTCGCGGTTTTGCGCGCCCGCCGCGTGAAATTCGGCCTGGCGCTGATACGGCCTGTATGCCGCCAACCGGTTGCCGCGTCTGCGGCGATCAAGCTCCGCCAGCAGCGCCAGATATTCCGTCTTCGCCGAGCTCGGTGGGGTCTTCGAGGAACGGTTTGACGATGGCTTCGAGGCTGCGGATGCGACTGCGGATCTCTTCATCGCTCAAGGCGTCCAGATGGTTGATGGCGACATCGAAATCCCTGGGCAGCACGGAAAGCACGATCTTCAGATACTGGTCGGGCTTGTCGGCCCGCACCTCGGCGATGACGCCGGCGCCGTGCGCGCGGAAATCGGCGCGCACGGCGGCGAGAAAGTCATCGCCCAGCGTCTTCTTCGTCCGTTTCGGTCGAGGTTTCGGCGTGACCGAAGCGCGGACAGGCTTGCGCCTTGCCGGCCTTGCCTTGCCGCGTGCCGGCCCGGCGTCGGCTTCGTCAGCCATCGACTTGATCCATGGTGCTGGCACCGTTTGCGCAAGCAGCCATGCCGGTGTTCGGCACCGATCTGGCCGGCTTCCTGGCGCGGGATTTCCTTTTCTTCACCTTGGCCTTCCTCGCGCGCTTCGGCTTCGCGGTCGCGGCAGGCTCTGGCGCGCCGGCGCCTCTTGCCACCCCGGTCCGCGCCTTGAGCCGCGCCAAGACCAGACCCATGGCGTGGCCGCCGATGCTCGGCAGCTCGAAACAAAAGCCACCCGCCGCGTCCCGCACCATGCCGATCAGCACGCCGGATGCCACCGGCTCGACGCGCCCCAGGCGCGGGCGCGGCAGCGCGCCCTCGAACGCGCCGATGGCGCTGACGATCTCGCGGCCGTCATCATCGGTGATGATCGTGGCGTAGCGTTGGGTCATTGGATTTCTCGCAAAAGTCGCGCGCTGCGGCGCCCCGCTGCCCCGCAGCGTTCAAATCGGCAGCCGC
>NZ_PNOT02000247.1 GCF_002879535.1 Mesorhizobium intechi | reverse complement strand
GAGCAGATTGCCGGGATCGACCGGCATTCCGGCGCGGACAACTGTTCCGCCGGCCCTCTCGATCGCCGCGGGAACGACATCGGCGAAATCGCTCATTGCCGAGGCGCCGAAGATCACCACCAGGTCATTGTCGCGCGCCAGCGAGGCGGCGGCCTCCGCCACGGGCGCGATCTCGTGCGGCGTGCGGCGCTCCGCCGTCAACCTGCCGCCCGAACGCGCCAGCCGCGCTTCGGTGACGCGCAGCGTCTTGTCAAGCACGCTGGGCTTGATGCCCGGCAGGACCGTCTGGATGACGCCCACCCGCACCGGCCGATAGGCGTTGACGGCGAAGATCTCGCCGCCGGCGCAGATTTTCATCACGGTGTCGACCAAGGCGGAGGCGACCGCGAAGGGGATGATCTTCACCGTCGCCACCATCTGACCTTTTTCGACAGGAGCATGCTGCGCCAGCGTGGCAATGGTGATGGCGGGATCGACGGCGTTGATGGCGTCGATCATTGCCGCGCTGACCGTGAAGATGCCGGATGCCCTGGCGTGGAGATTGACCCGGCCGGTGGCCGCCGGCCTCACCTCGATGCCGCTGAACCTCATGCCCTCGGCAATTCTTTGCGCCGCGGCGTCCTCGCCGAGATCATCCGAGGCCAGCATCGCCGCAACGACCTGCGAGACGCCAGCCCGCTTCAGTACGGAAACATCTTCGGCGCTCAGCCTGTGCGCCTTGCGAAAGCGCTTTTCACCGGCGGTGGTGGCATGCGCCAGCACCGCGCCTTCCGCCTCCTCGATCGCAATCGGACCGAATTTCACGCTACCGCGCCTTTGGCATCGAGGCCGCGAGAGCGGAAGGCGTAGATGGTCTGAGCGAGAACGGCTACCGCGATCTCGGCGGGGCTCGCGGCACCGATGTCGAGCCCGATCGGCGCGTGGATACGGGCGATCTGGTCGGCAGTAGCGCCCAGCGCCAGCAGGCGCTCGACCCGCTTGGCGTGCGTCTTGCGGCTGCCAAGCGCACCGACATAGAAGCAATTGGCGTCTAGCGCGGCCTTCAGCGCGAAATCGTCGATCTTCGGATCATGGGTGACGGCGGCAAGTGCGGTGTAGTTGTCAAGCGGCTGGTGCTTCAACACATCTTCCGGCCACTCGGCATGCAGAGCGACACCGGGAAAGCGGTCCGGCGTGGCGAAGGCGGTGCGCGGATCGATGATCTCCAGGGGATAGCCGGCAATCCGGGCCATCGGTGCCAGCGCCTGGCTGATATGGACGGCGCCGATCACGACGAGGCGCGGCTGCGGAAGATGCACGTTGAGAAAGAAGGTCCGCCCTTCGGCCTCGACCGAACCGGAACTTCCTGACCGAAAGGCCTTGGCGATCGCGGCTCCGAGATCGCCGGCGACCTGGTCGCCCTCACGCACGATGCGGTCGCGGCCATCGCCGAGATCGGTGACGAGGATTGCCGCACGACGGGCGCGGCGCTCGGCATTCAAAGTTTTCAGGGCATATGGATCCATCCGAGGTCAGCCCAACCGCTCGACATACACCTTGATGCGGCCGCCGCAGGACAGGCCGACCTGCCAGGCGGTTTCGTCCGCGACGCCGAATTCGAGCATTCTGGCTTTCCCTGAGCCGATGACGTCGATCGCCTCGCTCACGACCGCGCCCTCGACGCAGCCGCCCGAGACCGACCCGTGAAAATTGCCGTCCGCGTCGATGACCAGATGGCTGCCGACGGGACGCGGCGCTGAACCCCAGGTCTCGACCACGGTGGCAATGGCGACATCCTTGCCATCCTTCATCCAACCTTCCGCGATGATTAGCGGATCGCGGGCCTCATCGAGATAAAGACTGTCGTTCATCATTGCTTCTCTCAGGGTCTGTTTTTCCTGGGAACCAGGAAAACATATGGCTATGCGGCCTGCCTCGCGCCAGCTTCCATCCATCGGCGCGGATCGACGGACTGTGCCGACTTCTTGTCCAGCGACACGCAGAGGTCGGCGAGCGCATCGAGATTGTGGACCGAGCGGAATTCATCGACATGCGGCAGCATCGCCTTGACGCCGCGGGCGCGCGCCTGAAAACCATCGAAACGCAGCAACGGGTTCAACCAGATCAGCCGCCGGCAGGATTTGTGCAGCCGCTCCATCTCCTGCGAAAGGCCGGCGACATCGTCGCGCTCCAGCCCGTCGGTGATCAGAAGCACGACCGCGCCCTGTCCCAGCACGCGCCGCGACCATATCAGGTTGAACTCGGCCAGTGTATCGCCGATGCGCGTGCCGCCGGACCAGTCCTTGACCGCAGCCGAACAATCGGCAAGGGCGGCGTCGGGATCGCGGTGACGCATCTGTCGGGTCAAATTGGTCAGCCGCGTGCCGAAGACGAAAGTGTGGACGCGGCGGCGTTTCTCCGTCAGCGCGTGCAAGAAGTGCAGGAAGATGCGCGTGTACTGGCTCATCGAGCCGGAAATGTCGGCCAGCACCACCAGCGGCGGGTGGACTTCGCGGGCCGAGCGGAATTTCGGCAGGATCAATTCACCGCCGGTGCGCGCGGCCGAGCGCATCATGGCCCGCGGATCGATGCGGCGGCCATGTGCATCGGCCTTGAAGCGCCGGGTCCGCACCATATCGAAAGGCAGCCGCAGTTCGGCGATCGCTTTCTTCGCGTCCGCCATTTCGGCGGCGTTCATCTGGGCGAAGTCCTTGCCCCGCAAGACCTCGTTACCCGAAACGGTGAAGCGGGCATCGACCTCGATCTCAGGGACCTCCCGCGGCGGCTGGTTTTTCTGATGGCCTTCGAACATCGCCTGGCTGACGCGGTTCTCGGCCGCGCGCGGCTTCTGCTTCTCCCTGACGTCGGGCGCCACCGGCGAAAACATCGCCAGCAATTTCTCGATCAGTTCGCGCGATTTCCAGAACAGGCGGAAGGCCTCGTCGAAGACCGGGTGATCCTCGTGCTTGGACACCAGCACGGCATGCAGCGTCCAGTAGAAGTCGTCACGCGAGCCGATGCCGGCGACCAGGACCGCCTCGATGGCATCCTTGACCGAGGCCGGCCCGACCCGCATGCCTGCCTTGCGCAAGGTGCGGGCGAAATAGACGATGTTGTCGGCGATGCGTCCGTCCGCCGTCGCCTCTTTGGGGTCGCTATGCGGCGCCTTCATCCCGTTACTCCGCCGCCGCGAGCTCGGCCTTGACCTCGTCGAGGATGCGCCGGCCCTCGCCCGTGCCGATGCGGGCAATGTCGTCCTGGTATTTCAACAGCACGCCGATCGTGTCGGACACGGTTTCCGGGTCGAGCGCCACCTTGTCGAGTTCTGTAAGCGCGCCGGCCCAGTCAATGGTCTCGGCGACGCCCGGCACCTTGAACAATTCGATCTGGCGCAGCTTCTGGATGAAGGAGACCACCTCCGCTGAAAGCCGCTGGTTGGCCCGCGGCACCTTGCGGCGCACGATCTCCAGTTCGCGCTCGGCACTGGGATAGTCGACCCAGTGATACAGGCAGCGCCGTTTCAGCGCGTCGTGGATCTCGCGGGTCCGGTTGGTGGTGATGACGACGATCGGCGGCTCTTCAGCCTTAATGGTGCCGAGTTCGGGCACCGTCACCTGGTAGTCGGAGAGGATTTCGAGCAGGAAGGCTTCGAAGGCTTCGTCCGTGCGGTCGAGTTCGTCGATCAGGAAGACCGGAGCGGCTCCCGTCTTGCCGGTCAGCGCATCGAGCACCGGGCGCCGGATCAGGTATTTTTCCGAGAAGACGTTGCGCTCCATGGCGGTGCGGTCGACCTTGCCGGCCGCCTCCTCCATGCGGATCTCGATCATCTGCGCGGCATAGTTCCACTCGTAGACAGCAGACGAAACGTCGAGCCCTTCATAGCACTGCAGGCGGATCAGCCGGCGGCCAAGCGCCTGCGCCAGCACCTTGGCGATCTCGGTCTTGCCGACGCCTGCCTCGCCCTCGAGGAACAATGGCCGGTTCATACGCAACGACAGGAAAAGCACGGTCGCCAGCGATCGGTCCGCCACATAGTCCGCGCCGGTCAGGAGATCGAGCGTCTCGTCGATCGTCCGCGGTACGGGTCGCGGTTTCAGTTCGGTCATTCTTTCTCCGTGAACGCCGCCGCTCCGCTGTCCAGGACATGGTAGCCGCGGGCGTGATAGATCAGCGGCCGCAAATTATCGCCCATGCGAAGGCCTGTCACCTTGCCAAAAAGCACACGATGCGTGGCCAGGTCCTTGGTGTCGATCAGTTCGCAGTCGAACACGGCCAGCGCCCCCTTCAGCGCCGGTGCGCCGGTAGAGATCACGTCCCATTCGCCGAGCGCGAAACGCTCCTCGACCGGCAGGCCGGTGATACCGGAAAAGCCGACCGACAGAGGTTCCTGATGCGAAGCCAGCGTGTTCAGGGCAAACCGGCCATTTTTCACGAACAGCTCATTCTTGGCATTTTCGCGGTTGAGACAGACCAGGATGGTCGGCGGCGTGTCCGACACCGAGCAGGCAGCGATCACCGTCGTGCCGCGCTTGCCGGCGGGCCCGTCGGTGGTGACCACATGGACGTGGCCGGCAAAATGGCTCATCGCGTCGCGATAGGCCTGCGGTCCAATGTCATTCTTCTTCAGCACCGGGAATTGTCCATAGCCAGAACCCTACCGCTATATATGGCCAGACATGACATGCCACAAGCGAAGTGCTTGGCCCATATCGCCGAATTCGCGTGTTGCACCAAGGCCGGGCACCCTTTAGGTCTTGGCGAGAATTGACGCTCGCGCTTTTATCGCGGGCTTGGGAGGGACTCTTCGGCAGGATGCGACCCGGGGCAACGATATCCGCCGCGCTGGCCTGGCTGTTCTTGGCCGGCGCCGCCAGCGCCCAGACGCTGACGATCGGCGTTGCTGCTCCGTTGTCGGGACCGTCGGCCATCCTCGGCAAGCAGATCGAGGCCGGTGCCGGACTCGCGGCGCAAGCAAACGGCGTCGAACTCAAGACCGAGGATGATGCCTGCACCGCCGATGGCGGTGCTGCCGCGGCCAGGGCTTTTGCCGAGGCCAAGGTCAGTGTCGTGATCGGCTTCCTCTGCACCGAAGCCATCGAGGCGGCGATGCCGATCCTCAAGGATGCCAATATCCCGGTCATCACCGTCGGCGTACGCACCGAGAGCCTCACCGACCGCCGCGCCAAGACCCGCTGGCCGGTCTATCGCCTGGGGCCGCGCGGCGACGACGAGCGCAACGCCGTCGCGTCCACCCTCACCCGCCTGTGGCACAACGAGCTGTTCGCCATCATCGATGACGGCACTATCTATGGCCGCGAACTGGCCGAGACATTTCGCGCGGCAGCCGAGCAAGCGGCATTGAAGCCGGTGTTCGTCGACACGTTCCGGCCGCAACTCGATAACCAGATAGGGATGATCGGGCGACTGAAGAAGGCCGGCGCCACGCATGTCTTTGCCGGCGGCGACGGTGACGACGTCGCCATTATGGGTCGCGATGCCGCACAGCTTCAGGCCGGCATCGTCTTTGCCGGCGGTGAAAATCTGCGCACGCCGCCCGGAGACGTCCCCTATGCGACGGGCACGCTGATGATCGCGCCGCCCGAATGGGCCGATGTCGCCGCCCCCAGGGTGCTGGAAGGCTTCTCCGCGAAAAAGATCATGCCGGACGGCTACACTCTTCCTGCGTATGCGGCGGTGGAGATCGCCAAGGCCGCATCGGCCTTGTCCCCGGGCAAGCCGCTGACCGAGGTGCTGAGCGGGCATGATTTCACCACGGCGATCGGGCCGATCCGCTTCGACGACAAGGGCGACCTCAGCCAGAGCCCCTACCGCGTCTTCCGCTTCGATGGCACGCGCTTCGTGCCTTTGGAAAGCAATTGATGTTCCGCACCGGTCCTCGCAATCTGATCACCGACGTTGCCGGCCTGCGCGTCGGCAATGCTTCCGACGCCCGGCTGAAATCCGGCGTGACGACCATCCTTTGCGACGAACCGGCGGTGGCCGGTGTCCAGATCCTGGGCGGCGCGCCGGGCACGCGCGAGACGGACCTGCTCGAACCGCACAATTCGATCGAGGCGATCCACGCCGTGGTGCTGTCCGGCGGTTCGGCTTTCGGCCTCGATGCCGCGTCCGGCGTGCAGGCGGCGCTTCGCGAGCGCGGCGTCGGATTCGAGGTGGGCGGCTTTCGCGTGCCGATCGTGCCGGCGGCGATCCTGTTCGACCTGCGCAATGGTGGGGACAAGGAGTGGGGCCGTTATCCCCCATATCGCGACCTTGGCTATGAGGCAGCGCAATCCGCCGCCACTGATTTCCAGCTCGGCACGGTCGGCGGTGGCACCGGGGCGCTTACCGCCGGACTGAAGGGCGGCCTGGGCTCCGCTTCGACGCTGCTGGACACTGGCGTTACCATCGGTGCGCTGGCCGCCGTCAATCCGACCGGATCGGTGACCGTCGGGCGCACCCGCCATTTTTGGGCAGCGCCCTTCGAAATCGGCGACGAATTCGGCGGGCTCGGCTATCCCTCGCCCATGCCGGAGGATGCGAAGGAGATTTTGCTGAAATACCGCGACAAGCAGGCTGGCAAGCAGATGGAACCCGGCGGCAACACCACCATCGCTGTCATCGCGACGGATGCGGTCCTCACCAAGGCCGCAGCGAAACGCCTGGCGATGGCGGCGCATGACGGCTTCGTGCGCGCCATCTGGCCGACGCACACGCCAGCCGATGGTGACCTGGTGTTCGCACTGGCGACGGGAACGAGCGGCATCCGGCTAGAGGCCGATGCGGCAATCGACCTCTATGCCGCAGCCGGCGCCACCATGGCACGCGCCATCAGCCGTGGTGTGTTTGCCGCGACGCCGACCGACAACGATCTGTTCCCCGTCTGGTCGTCGCGTGTGGGCTGAATCGCACAATCAGATCGGATCGGATTTTTCTTCCTCGAACGTCACCGCCACGTCGGAATTCGCTGACAGCCACACCTTCTTGCCATCGACTTCTGCAACCAGGGCCAGAGGAATGTAGTGGTGATGACCTTTGTGAGCGCCCTCGCCGCTGTCTGCCTTGGTCAGCTTGATGCGCTTGCCGTCGACCTTGTCGACAGTGCCGAGATGCACGCCATCGGCGCCGACGACTTCCATATGCTCACGAATTTTGCTGGTGTCGGTCATGGTGGTTCTCCGTTGGGACTGCCGACAATAACAAATGACGAGCCGATTGGATGCATGGGCTTTCGGCCCGCACGACGTTTCGATTTCGTCGTGCTAGAGCAGTTCACCGTTCAAGGAAACAGCGCTCTGTTCTATCTCTTTGTTTTGACGCAATTCCCGAGGGAAAGCTTTACACACTTTTCCTGAGTTTGCTTAGGGACGCAACGATCGCGGCTGCCGGAGTGAAAAAGATGAGAATGCTTTTCCTGTTTGCCGTTGCCGTGGCCGCGCAGCTTGGCACGTCGATCGCCGCCCAGGCAGGCGATATCGCCGAGCTTGAAATCCTTGGCTTCAGCAAGGATGGCGGCGTGTTCGCCTTCGAGGAATACGGCGTCCAGGACGGGTCGGGCTTTCCCTATGCCAACCGCTATTACATCGACACCAGCAACGACAGCTTTCTCAAGGGCACGCCGATCAGGGTCCGGCTCGACGACGAGAACGCCAAACTGGACGCCGCGCGCCTCGAGGCCCGGCAAAAGGGCGAGGCCATTGTCAGCCAGGCCGAGCTGAGCGCCAATCGCGGCATCACCGCCGGCTTCAACCCGGTGACCGAGCTTTCGGCCGATCCGCACCGAATGGCGGTCAATCCGCGACCGATCTTCTCGCCGGTCGACCAACCGCTCGAGTTCCGGCTGGACGAGATCGGCATGAACGGCACCGAAGGCTGCGCCAGTCAGGGTGAGATCAATGGCTTCCGGTTGTTGCGCATCGAGGCGCGGGATGGCGGCACCACCAAATTGCTGCACGAGGACAAGTCGATCCCCAAAAGCCGCGGCTGCCCGAACGGCTACCGCATCGGTGCGGTCCAGACATTCTCCATGGATAGCCTCAGCGCCTATGCGGTGCTGATCGCGGTGCGCCAATATGGCTTCGAGGGTCCGGACTTCCGCTGGATCGCCGTAACCGGTCGCCTGTGAGTCCGCACGCCGCCACACTCAAAGTGAACTACTTCCGCCGCGCCTTGCCAGGGTGGCGCGCGACGCTTTTCGGCTCGTTCTTTTGGGCCGCAACCATGGGCATGAGCGCGCTCATCAACCTGTTGCTGGACAATTGGGTGACGCCGGAAAAAATCCGCACCGTGTCGCTGCTGTTTGCGGGCGGCGGCGCGCTGGCCTTTCCGGTCGGCCTGTTGGCGGCACGGCTGGTCTCGCTCGGAAGGGGTCGGGACGTCGCCTTTGCGGCGACAATGGTGTGCCTTGCCGCCGCGACGATTGGGCTGACCGCGGCGCTCTATGCCTTGCAATACCGGTCATATTATGCCGAATGGCATGCCCCCGCCTTCACCCTCACCTGGGGGTTTCAACTCGCCTTCACGATGGCGGTGGCGTCCTACCAGTTCATGGTGCTGGGCATCAGGCTCTATTTTCCGCTTGGGTTCATCGCCTTGTTTGCCGCCAGCCTCTGGTTTGCACAGCAGCGGCGTTGAGCATTTTGTCTGTCTCTGTTAGGAGGCGGGCTAACCCTTCGACACATCAGGACTGACCGATGATCCCTCGCTATTCCCGGCCGGAAATGGTCGCCATCTGGTCGCCCGAAACCCGGTTTCGCATCTGGTTCGAGATCGAGGCCCATGCCTGCGACGCGCTGGCCGAACTCGGCGTCATCCCGCAGGAAGCGGCAAAGACCATCTGGGAAAAGGGCGGCGCCGCGAAATTCGACGTCGAGAAAATCGACGAGATCGAACGCGTCACCAAGCATGACGTCATCGCCTTCCTCACCCATCTTGCCGAATTCGTCGGACCTGATGCGCGTTTCATCCACCAGGGGATGACCTCTTCGGATGTCCTCGACACCTGCTTTGCCGTCCAGCTTGCCCGCGCCAGCGACATTCTACTCGCCGACATTGACGGCCTGCTCGCCGCGCTCAAGCGCCGCGCCTTCGAACACAAGGACACCGTTACCATCGGCCGCAGCCACGGCATCCATGCCGAGCCGACAACCTTCGGCATCAAGCTGGCGCAGGCCTATGCCGAATTCTCGCGCTGCCGCGAGCGGCTGGTGCACGCTCGCGAAGACATCGCCACCTGCGCCATTTCCGGGGCGGTCGGCACCTTCGCCAACATCGATCCCTATGTCGAAGAGCATGTCGCGGCAAAGCTCGGGCTGAAGCCGGAGCCGGTGTCGACGCAAGTGATCCCGCGCGACCGCCACGCCATGTTCTTTGCCACGCTCGGCGTCATCGCGTCGTCGATGGAGCGGCTGGCGACCGAGATCCGGCACCTGCAGCGCACCGAGGTGCTGGAAGCGGAAGAGTATTTTTCGCCGGGCCAGAAAGGCTCGTCGGCGATGCCGCACAAGCGCAATCCGGTGCTGACGGAAAACCTGACCGGCCTTGCCCGCATGGTGCGGTCCATGGCGCTTCCGGCGATGGAGGATGTGGCGCTCTGGCACGAACGCGACATCTCGCACTCCTCGGTCGAGCGCATGATCGGACCGGACGCCACGGTGACGCTGGATTTCGCGCTGTCGCGCCTAACCGGCGTCATCGAAAAGCTTGTCGTCTATCCCGAGAACATGCTGAAGAACATGAACAAGTTCCGCGGCCTGGTGCATTCGCAGCGCGTGATGCTGGCGCTGACGCAGGCGGGCCTGTCGCGCGAGGATTCCTACCGGCTGGTGCAGCGCAACGCCATGAAGGTGTGGGAGCAAGGCGCTGATTTCCTTGAGGAACTTTTGGCCGACAAGGAAGTGACCGCCGCCCTGCCCGAGGCGGAAATCCGTGAGAAATTCGACCTGGGCTACCACACCAAGCACGTCGACACGATCTTCAGGCGGGTGTTTGGGGAGGCTTGAGAACCTAAACGCGCCAAAGAAGAGGCCCGCCTTTCCGGCGGGCCTCTCGTATCCGAACCTGCGACGGACAAAGCCGGTCACGCCTTTCCAGGAATGGTCCTGATCACCGTGCCCCAGGGATCCTCGCGGGTCGTTTCGCCGGTCACAGTGTCCGAACGCATCTCGACCCAGGCGAGGCCCGAGCGCGACGGGTCGCGACGGCCGGCGCCGGCGCTCTGCCAGGCATTGGCGCCGATGTGATGATGGTAGTGGCCTGACGACAGGAACACTGCCTGACCGCCATATCTGGCCACCGTGTCGAAGCCGAATTCCTGGTTCCACCAGGCTTCCGCCTCCTCCGGCCTGCCGACACGCAGATGTACATGGCCGACAATGCTGTTTTCGGGCGCGCCTTGCCAGCCCGCATCGCCGGCCGGCACTTCGCCGACGACAGCCGGAATGTTGAGCCGTTCGGTCGCCATGGCGATCTTGTCGCCGTTCCATTTCCAGTCCTGCGGTCGGCGGTCGGCATAGATCTCGATGCCGTTGCCTTCGGGGTCGGTCAGGTAGAGCGCCTCGCTGACCAGATGGTCGGACGCGCCCTCGATGGCGATCTTGTCTGATATGGCGTGGTTGATCCAGCGGCCGAGATCGGCACGGCTGGGCAGCAGGAAGGCCGTGTGGAACAGGCCGGCGCTGCGCGGATCGTCCGGCTTGGCCGAAGCATCCGGCTCAAGGACCAGCAACGGACGGCTACCGGCGCCGAGCGTAATCGCGCCATCGGCACGGCTCAATTCCTGCAGGCCGACGACCCTGCGGTAATAGGCGGCGAGGCTTTCGGCATCGCGCGCCTTCAGCCCGACGCGGGCAACGCTCACCGGCGTGGTGGCGGCAAATGGCAGTTCGCTCATCATGGTCTCCATCGTGGCGACGCTTGATGAAGCTCCCAATGCCAGGAGCCCGGCGCCGCCGATCATTGTACGTCGTGTCAGCGCCAAAATCCCGGTCCTCCACGGCTGTTTCTCTCCCAACGACAGATCGTCGATTGGGATCGTTCACACAAGATGGCGAAAAGCGAACATGGTGTTCACCATTACGAGCAGAAGTGCGTCCATCACCGGTTGCATGAGGCAATGGCGCTCGCTATCTCAACGCCATGAAAGTCAAAGATGCAGATATCCTGATCGTTCCGGGCTACACCAATTCCGGACCCGAACATTGGCAAACCCGCTGGCAATCGAAACTGTCGACGGCGCGGCGCGTCGAGCAGGCAGAGTGGTCGAAGCCGGTGCGCGAGGACTGGACGGCGAGCGTGGCCAAGGCGGTCAACGAGGCCGAGAGGCCGGTGGTCATCGTCGCGCATTCGTTAGGGGTGGCTGCGGCCGTGCAGGCCATCCCGCAATTCGTCAAACCGGTCGCCGGCGCCTTCTTGGTGGCGCCGCCCGATGTCGCCAACCCAGGGATCAAGCCGAAGCACCTGATGACCTTCGGCCCCTACCCGCGCGAGCCGCTGCCTTTTCCGTCGATCGTGATTGCCAGCCGCAACGACCCGTTCTGCACCTTCGATGTCGCCGAGGACATAGCCGGCGCCTGGGGTTCGCTGTTCATCGATGCCGGCGAGACCGGCCATCTCAACCAAGATTCTGGCTTCGGCCCTTGGCCCGAAGGCTCGATGACCTTCGCCAAGTTCCTGACGGATCTCTGATTCAGACCCAAAGTCGGCGCACAGAGTCCCCGAACAACCGCCGAGCTCCAATAAACAATAAGTTAAGGTGGCTCGCGATACTTCTTTATATGCGGCGAACTCTGTTCGCCGCATATATGCGGCGTTGCTCAATTACAATTCTTCATGGTCAAACGAAGGTAACCGCTTGCGCAAGGACGCTTCACTAGAATTTTTGAGGGGTGCCGCAGCGCTGGTCGTTTTGAATGGGCATATTTTGCGTGCTTTTGCCCCGTCGGCGGAGGGCGGAGAGGGAGGGAACGCCGCGCAATCCCTCAAGACAAGTCTGGCTTTCATCGCCTTCAATGGCGGCTCTGCCGTCTACTTGTTTTTCGTCCTCTCTTCCTATGTGCTTGTGAAGCGCTATTTCGAGACCCGCAAAGCGCAAGATCTGCTGCTGGGTGCGATAAAGCGTTTGCCTCGTCTGGCCGGACCGGTGCTCGTCACGGTTCTGGCATCCTGTTTCATCTTCAAGCTCGATCTGTATTTCTTCCAGGATGCGGCTGCGGTCACCCAATCCGAGTGGCTGAGCAGCTTCGGCAATGCCTCGAAGGTGCTCTCGCCGGAAACAGCGAGTTTCGCCGATGCGTTCCAGCAAGGGGCCTGGCGGACGTTTATCTACGGCGACAAATATTATGACAGCAGCCTGTGGACCATGACGGTCGAGTTCTGGGGGGGCATGTTGACCTTCGCCCTCGCCCCCATCATCTTTTTTCTCCTGGGCCGCTGGACGCTGCTTTCCTGGTTCTGCGTGGCAACAGGCGTGTTCCTGGCGCTCCAAGTCAGCTTCTTCTTTTGCGCCTTTCCGGCCAGCCTCATGCTCTACCCGCTCCTCGCCATGGGTTTGCGCCCCAATCGCTGGGTAAGAGGCGCCATGGCGATCGCTTCCCTTACGCTGCTGGGCTATGCGGGGAGTGCTGTCGGCATATACCGGCCCTTTGCGCTGCTTGAGACCGCGCTTTCTGATGATGTCGGCCTGAGGCAAGCCTGCGTGGCCATCCCGGCAAGCATCATGTTGGTCTACGCGATGCTAAGTGTGGACGAGCCTCCAGCATGGCTCTCGGGCAAGGCGGCACGATTCCTGGGCGACCTTTCGTTCCCGCTCTACCTCGTGCATCTGCCCGTTATCTGCTCACTGGCATCATGGGTTCTGTTGGTCAGCGGTTCCACCGCACTTGGTGCCGCCGCCGCCATGCTGGGTTCGATCCTCGCGGCGTTGCCGCTCGTGATCTTCAACAACTGGTGGGTCCAGGTGCTCGGCGCCCTGTTCAACAGGTTCAGGCGCGGCGGCCCTATCGCCAGCGCGCCTGCCGCAGCGAGTGCCTGACCGCCCGGCGCCGTGACGGCAGCCCCTCCGGGTCGGGCTCAGGCTCCGATCGAATCCTTGATATCTTTCAGCAGGGTCTTTGCCCCCAATGAAATCAACGCATGCTCGGACCCGGTGGCGAGCAGGCGATAGCCCATCGAGACGACACGGCCGGCGATTACTGGTTCGACGACGTAGATCGCGGCATGTTTTCCCGCCTTGCGGGTGCGCTCGGCCACCGACGCCACCGTCTCCATCATGCTCTCCAGCGTCGAACTGACCGTGGCGCCATTGGTCCAGGCGATCGAGAAGTCCGACGGCCCGAGGAAGATGCCATCAATGCCCGGCGTGTCGAGAATGCCGTCGAGCGCGTCGAGCGCGGCGCGCGTCTCGACCATGGCAAAGGCCAGGGTGCGCTGATTGGTGTCGCGCAGCCATTCGGCATGGTCGCCCTTGCCGTGGCGCGGAAAGGCGTAGGTGGGGCCCCACGACCGCTCGCCGAGCGGTGGATATTTCATTGCCGCGGCGAACAGTCTTGCATCAGCCACCGAATTCACCATCGGCGCGATCACCGCCTCGGCGCCAAAATCGAGCGCCCGGCTTGCCATGTCGAAACGGCCGACGGGGATGCGCACCAGCGCCGGCTTGTTTGCGGCAAGCACTGGCATAAGACCGCGCAGCACGCTGTCCTCGTGATGACCGCCATGCTGCATGTCGAGCGTGATGGCATCGAAGCCCTGTTTGGCGAGGATCTCGACGGTCAGGGCGTCCGGCACGCCGGACCAAGCGGTGACCAACGTTTCATCGGCGGCAAGGCGGGACTTCAGGGACATCTAATCTTCTTCCTCGTTATGTCGGCAGTTTCAGCCGGAAACCACGCCAAAGGCAAAGAAAAACCGCCCGGCTTGGCCGGGCGGTCGATTGGTCCAGTCATTCTTTTTCGCCGCAGGTTCCGTCGCAAGACCGGGACACTTTTGCGAAACCTGCGTCTTCCCGGATCAGGTGTTCTTGATCTGCTCGATCGCCTGCGCCATCAGTTCGTCCATGGTGCGGCGGATCTGATGGTCCGACTGGTCGACGCCGGCGGCATCGAAATCCTTGCGGATCTTGCGGAACACGTCGTGATCGCCGGCTTCCTCGATGTCGGAAACAACGACTTCCTTGGCATAGGCATCGGCATCGGCACCCGACTTTCCAAGCTTTTCGGCGGCCCACAGCCCGAGCGCCTTGTTGCGGCGCGCCGACGCCTTGAAGCGAAGCTCTTCGTCGAATGCAAATTTGCGCTCGAAGCCTTCTTCGCGATCTTTCATGCTGCTCATGACGTCCCTCCGGTCAAATCCGATTCGTTGGCAAGAGATATGTGTGTCGCCAAAGCACAAACCAAAAGGTCGCGAGCCGGTCAATACGCTTCGTCATATGCTGCGCTGCGGCATTTCAGTCCCGAAAGCGGTTGATTGGACGGATTTGCCGATTGAGCAAACGGTGTGATTGGGATAGACCCGGCATTGAACCCAACCGTCGCCGCACTAATATAGGCAGACGGACAGGAACTGGTCGCTTGCCGCCTGCCCGCAAATCCAGAGAAAAAATCAGATGAAAAATCGCCGCCGCATTTATGAAGGCAAGGCCAAGATCCTCTATGAAGGACCGGAGCCGGGTACGCTCATCCAGTTCTTCAAGGACGATGCGACCGCTTTCAACAAGAAGAAACACGAGGTCGTCGACGGCAAGGGCGTGCTCAACAATCGAATTTCCGAGCACATCTTCAACCACTTGAACCGCATGGGCATCCCGACCCACTTCATCCGCCGGCTCAACATGCGCGAGCAGCTGATCAAGGAAGTCGAGATCATCCCGCTCGAAGTGGTGGTGCGCAACGTCGCCGCCGGCTCGCTGTCGAAACGCCTCGGCATCGAGGAAGGCACCGTCCTGCCGCGTTCGATCATCGAATTCTACTACAAGGCCGACGCGCTCGACGATCCGATGGTGTCGGAAGAGCACATCACCGCCTTCGGCTGGGCAAGCCCGCAGGAGATTGACGACGTGATGGCGCTCGCCATCCGTGTCAACGATTTCCTCTCCGGCCTGTTCATGGGCGTCGGCATCCAGCTCGTCGACTTCAAGATCGAGTGCGGCCGCCTGTTCGAGGGCGACATGATGCGCATCGTCGTGGCCGACGAGATTTCGCCGGATTCCTGCCGCCTGTGGGACGTGGCGACGCAGGACAAGCTCGACAAGGACCGTTTCCGCCGCGACATGGGCGGCCTCGTCGAGGCCTACCAGGAAGTCGCCCGCCGCCTCGGCATCATGAACGAGAACGAGCCGCCGCGCCCGACCGGCCCGGTTCTTGTCGCTTCGACCGACGTCGTCAAAGGCAAGCCGCACTGATAGCGGCTTGCGATCCGATACTCAGAACAGGAGCATGTCCAGCGTGATCAAGGCCCGCATTACCGTCACCCTCAAGAACGGCGTCCTCGACCCGCAAGGCAAGGCGATCGAACACGCTCTGTCCGGTCTGGGCTTCGACGGCGTCGGCGCGGTACGGCAGGGCAAGGTGTTTGACGTGGAACTGGCTGAAAGCGACAAGGCGAAGGCCGAGGCCGATCTGAAAGCCATGTGCGACAAGCTGCTGGCGAACACGGTGATTGAGAATTATAGCGTGGCCATAAGCTGAGGCTGTACCGGATGCATCATGTGGGGAGCTACCAATTGATGTTGGAGCTTCTGAAGCGGGTGCATCACGAAATCGGCGAACGTCGTCAGGACGTTTCCCAGACGAAACGGGAATGCGATGCGGAGCCACATGGTGGCAACGCAAAGCGATGTTCATAACATTCATGGCATTCTCGGTCGGCAAGACGCGTGCCTTGAGCGCATAGACAGACGTCTCGACCTTCGAGGACTCGCCGAAGCCCAAAAGCCTTATGAAC
This sequence comes from Mesorhizobium intechi, assembly GCF_002879535.1. Lineage (GTDB taxonomy): Bacteria > Pseudomonadota > Alphaproteobacteria > Rhizobiales > Rhizobiaceae > Mesorhizobium > Mesorhizobium intechi. Next base: position 8,451 of record NZ_PNOT02000247.1, on the reverse strand, counting down.
CACAGCAATACCCACTCGGTCATTGCGATTTGTACCCACGCCTTGACGATGCCGAACGACACACAGATTTCAAGATTCATGAGCTTGGTCCTGAGCACGCGCCGCGCGAGGCGGGGCTGTCGCTGGACGAAAACGGCTGGGCCGATCTAGGCGCCCTGTGTGCGGTCATCCAGTCGAAGTTCGGCGCATCGTTCGCCGATGTAACGCGCATCGTCGACGAGAACCCGAAAAAGCGCTTTGCCATCGAAGGCAATCGCATCCGTGCCGTGCAGGGCCACAGCATCGATGTCGATCTCGGCCTGCTGCCATCGGTGCCGCCTGACATCCTCTACCACGGCTCCAAGGAAGCGTTTCTCCCCAGCATTCTCCACGAAGGCCTAACCAGCCAGTCGCGCCAGCATGTTCACTTGTCAAAGGACGTCGAAACAGCTCTGATCGTCGCACGCCGCCGCAACGGGAAAAGTGTTATCCTGCAGGTCGACTCGGCCACCATGGCGAAGGACGGAGCGTCATTCTTTCTCTCCGATAACGGCGTCTGGTTGACCAACCATGTTTCACCCCGGTATCTGGTTCAGATACTCGAATGGGAATTGCCATGAAATCCGCCGTCGTCCTCCTGCCTGGCCTCAATCGCGACCGCGACATGATCGCGGCGCTGACCAAGATTTCGGGAAAACCGCCGGTCACCGTCTGGCAGACCGACACCGAAATCCCCGATGTCGACCTGATCGCCATCCCAGGCGGCTTTTCCTTCGGCGACTATCTGCGCTGCGGAGCGATCGCCGCGCGCATGCCGGTGATGCGGGCCGTCGCCGAAAAGGCCGCCAAGGGCGTGACCGTCATCGGCGTCTGCAACGGTTTTCAGATCCTGGTCGAGGCCGGCCTGCTGCCGGGAGCGCTCATGCGCAACACCTCGCTGAAGTTCGTCTGCCGGCAGGTGAAGCTCGAGGTCACCAACGCCAACACCATGTTCACCCGCCGTTACCGGCCGGGCCAGATCATCCGCTCGCCGGTGGCGCATCATGACGGCAATTACTTCGCCGATGCTGAAACCCTTGCCCGCCTAGAAGGCGAAGGCCAGGTGGTGTTCCGCTATGCCGAGGGTACCAACCCCAATGGCTCGATCAACGATATTGCCGGTATCGTCAACGAACATGGCAATGTGCTTGGGCTGATGCCACATCCGGAAAACCTGATCGAGCCCGCCCATGGCGGCAGCGACGGCCGGGCGCTGTTCGAAGGCGCGCTCGGTATCGCCGCTTGACGATCTCAGCCGCGAATGCGGTAAGCTTTACAAGGACATCGAGTCCATTGCTCCGGGGAGAGAGACGGTCATGAAACTCTATTCGCGACCGCTGTCGCCTTATTCGTCGATCGTGCGGGCTCTGGCCTATATCAAGGACGTGCCGCTCAAGATCATCGCGCCGCCGCCGGGTTTTCCGATCCCCGAGGCGTTTCGCGCCATCTCGCCGATGAACCGGATTCCGGTGCTGATCACCGGCTCGGGCGAAACCATTGTCGAATCGGTGGTCATCGCCGAATATCTCGAGGAACGGTTCCCGGAACCGGCGCTGCTTCCGCCTGACTCAAAGGACCGCGCGCTGGTGCGCATGTTCGCCCGCATCACCGATCTCGACGTGCTGACGCCAACGATGAAGCTGTTCGAACTGCATTTCGCGCCCAAGCGCGACAATGCCGAGATCGACGCCCAATTCGCCCGCCTGTATCACGGGCTGGCGGCGATCGAGGCGCGTATGGCGCAAGGGCCCTTCGCGCTGGGCAACGACATCAGCCTTGCCGACGCCTGGCTGACGCCGACGCGGTTCATCTTCAACAATTTCCGCGCCATGACGGGCCGCCACGACCTGCTCGACGCCTATCCCAAATTCGATGCCTATCAACAGATCGCCTCGCAGCATCCGGCCCTGTCGCGGGTCTGGGGCGAGATGACCGACGGCTTGAAGATCTTTCTATCCGAACTCGAGATGGGTGCCGCTTGATCAAGAGCAAGACGATCGTTCTCGCCGCAGCCGCAGGCTTTGCCCTGGCGTCATGCCAATCGACCCCGAAAAGCACGCCGGCGCCCTCGGGCAAAAGTGCGGCGCTGCTGGCCATGGAACAAGTGGCAATCGCGGCCCACAAATGCTGGATCGCTAGCAAGGACCCTGCCTTCGGGCAATATCAGATGGCCAATGAACTGAACTCGTTCAGCGGTACGCCGCGTTTCCTTTTGGTGCCGGCCAAGCATTATGGCGGCAAGCCGTTGCTGGTCGTGCAGGCGCAAGGCAATTCGAGCCGCGTCGACGTGTTCGGACCGCTGATGAACGACCCGCTCGGCGCACGCATCGGCTCGGACATTGCGCGCTGGCAGACGGGCGATCCGGCCTGCGGCGGGACCGCCTGACCATGGGCCGCTTCCTGCAGGTGACGGGTCTGGCCATTGGTCTGGTCGGCCTCGTCCTGCAGTTCTGCATCAGCATCCCAGCGTCGATGGCAGCCGGCCGCAGCCTGCTCGGCTCGATCGTCTTCCTGTTCAGCTTCTTCACCATCCTGACCAACATTGGCGCCGTGCTGGTGTACACATCCCTGCTCTCATCCACCGGCTATGCCTGGCTGCCGGCCTTCGCCGGGCCGAAGATGCGTGCGGGTGTTGCGGTTTCGATCACCGTCGTCTTCATCGTCTATGCCACGGTTCTGGCACGGCTCTGGCAGCCGCAGGGTCTATTCCTGCTCTGCGATGTGTTGCTGCACTATGTGACGCCAGTACTGTTTGTGCTGTGGTGGCTGGTGGCAGGGGCCGACGGCAGAACGAGATGGAGCGACATTTCCCGGTGGATGCTCTACCCCGTCGCCTATCTCGCCTATGCGCTGGTACGGGCACCGATCGCGGGCGAAGTGCCCTACCCCTTCCTCGATGTCGCCAAGAACGGCCCCGCCAGCGTCGCCATTGCGGCATTGGCCATCACCGCGTTGTTCCTGGTGATCTCGATCATTGCGGCTTGTATCGATCGCGGCATCGGCCATCGCGAGGCCAAACGGGTCCGTTAAGACTGGCCTCTATTCCCAAAGGCGCCTGATGCCCTCTCGGTGGGCATCGCAGCGGGAGATACCGATATCCTTGAGCTGATCGTCGGTCATCTCCAGCAAAGCCAGCCGGCCACGCCGGCGCTCCAGCAAATGGTCGAGCCATCGTGCCAGCGAGCTGACCAGCCGCACCAGACGGCCCACAAAGCCTCGCTGGCCTGACGGGCGCAGCGCCTCGCCTGGAAATGCCGTTCTGTGATGACGGATTGTCGCGATTGTATCCATTTTCTTTCTGCCAAGACGCTCGGAAGACTCTCAATTGCACCCCATTTGGCGCGCAGGTTGGATATGGATTGACTCATATTTGGGTGCAATATAGAAAATTGTCACCATGACAAATTGGCTTCCAAACCTGACCGGCGGCGCCGGACCGCTCTATCAACGCCTTGCCGACTCCGTTGAGGCGGGCATCGACCAGGGCGTGATCGGCGCCGGAACAAAACTGCCGCCCCAGCGTGACCTTGCCTATGACATCGGCACCACGGTCGGTACGGTGGGCCGGGCTTACCAATTGCTGCGTGAACGCGGCCTGGTGAGCGGCGAAGTCGGGCGTGGAACCTATGTGCTTGGCCGGCGCGCCGACGGCGTGAAACCGGAGGCGCCCGACGTCAGTGTGGAAGGCACGCGCTCTGTCGATGCGCCTCAGGACAAGCTGCGTTTCGACAGCACGGCGGCACCCGATGTCGGCCAGGGCACTGATATCGCCGATGTGCTGTCGCGCGCCGCGCAGGATCATCCCCATGAAATCTCCAGCTATACGCGCGATTTTCCTGGCCGCTGGTACGAAGCCGGCGCCCGCTGGCTGTCGCGAAACTCGTTCCGCCCGTCCACCGACAGCATCGTTCCGACGCTCGGCACCCATGCCGCGGTCATGGCGGCGATCGCCGCACTCACAACGCCGGGCGACTATGTCGCCTTCGAACACCTCACCTATTCGCAGATCTCGCGCAGCGCCGGGCTGGTCGGCCGGCGCACCGCGCTGGTGGCGTCGGATGACGAAGGCCTCGACCCGGCCGATTTCGAGCGCGTCTGCGCGCAGAAGCATCCGAGGATGATCTTCCTGATGCCGACGGCGCAGAATCCGACCTTGACGACACTGTCCGCCGCGCGCCGCGAGGCGATCGCGCGGGTCGCGCGCGAATACAACGTCATCCTGATCGAGGATGATCTTTACGGCCACCTGACTGACGATTCGACACCGTTGCTCGCTGAATATGCCCCGGAGAGAACCATCGTCGCCGGCGGCCTGTCGAAATCGGTGGCGGCCGGTATCCGCGGCGGCTGGCTCTCCTGCCCTCCTGCCTATCGACACCGCATCCGTGTCGCCCACAAGATGATCACCGGCGGCATGCCCTTCCTGCTGGCGGAGGTCAATACAAGGCTGGTGCTCTCCGGTCAGGCCGGCGATATCCGCAAGCGCAGCATCGCCGAAATCAGCGCCCGTATCGCGATCGTGCGCGAGACCTTGGCCGGCTTCGCGTTCAAGTCACACGACAAGGTGCCCTTTGTCTGGCTGACCTTGCCCGACCCATGGCTTTCCGGCACATTCAAGAATGCCTGTCTCGAACACGGCGTGCTGATCGACGACGAGGACGAGTTCAAGGCCGGCCGTTCCGAACAGGTTTTTCATGGGGTTCGCTTCGGCACATCGCAGCCGAGGCAGCGTAGCGATGTCGCCGACGGCGTTGCCGCCATTCGCCGTCTCCTCGACGAAGGCCGCGCCGGCTACGACAGCTTCTCCTGAGCGAAACTGGACGGATCAGCCCTCCGCCTTGAAGTTCTTGGCTTCCTCCTTGGCCTTGTCCTTGCCGTGCTTCGCGGCTAGTTCCTTGGCCTGTCCGGGCGAAACGTCTGTGGTTTCGGCGAGATGAAGAGCCTCCTTGTCCGACAGGCGATTGTCTTTCTTGTCTTGCTTGCTAGCCATGGTGCCGATCTCCTGAGTGGTCGGATACCCAACGGCTGGGATGCCATAGCGTTCCTCATTCGGCGTGGCATTCCGCACGGTGCCTCGCTGGCCGTCGCCGGCGCGACGTGCGCCTGAAAGCTCCCGGTGCGGGCTACCCCGGTCATCACCTTGTTGCTTTCTGTCTTTTTCGCTCATCGACGGGTGTATCGGCCGCAAAGCTTGCGATAAGAGGGGACTCAAAATCCCCGCTCCATGGACATAAATCACCGCCCATGACCATTTCCAATTCCGTGCCGATCACCCCACAGCTCATTGCCGCGCATGGGCTGAAGCCCGACGAATATCAGCGCATCCTCGACCTCGTCGGACGCGAGCCGAGCTTTACCGAGCTTGGCATCTTCTCGGCAATGTGGAACGAGCACTGTTCCTACAAATCCTCCAAGAAGTGGCTGCGCACTCTGCCCACCACCGGGCCACAGGTCATCCAGGGGCCGGGCGAGAATGCCGGTGTGGTCGACATTGGTGACGGCGATTGCGTCGTCTTCAAGATGGAAAGCCACAACCACCCATCCTTCATCGAACCCTACCAGGGCGCGGCAACCGGTGTCGGGGGCATTTTGCGCGACGTCTTCACCATGGGCGCACGGCCCATCGCGGCGATGAATGCACTGCGCTTCGGCGCGCCTGACCACCCCAAGACCAGGCATCTCGTCGCCGGCGTGGTTTCGGGCGTCGGCGGTTATGGCAATTCCTTCGGGGTGCCGACGGTAGGCGGTGAGGTCAATTTCGACGCCCGCTACAACGGCAACATCCTGGTCAACGCCTTCGCCGCTGGCCTGGCCAAGACCAATGCGATCTTCCTGTCGGAAGCCAAGGGCGTCGGCCTGCCGGTTGTCTATCTCGGCGCCAAGACCGGCCGCGACGGCGTCGGCGGCGCCACCATGGCGTCGGCCGAGTTCGACGACAGGATCGACGAGAAGCGCCCGACCGTGCAGGTGGGCGATCCCTTCACCGAAAAGTGCCTGCTCGAAGCCTGCCTCGAACTGATGGCCTCGGGCGCCGTCATCGCCATCCAGGATATGGGCGCGGCCGGACTCACCTGTTCTGCGGTCGAGATGGGCGCCAAGGGCGACCTCGGCATCGAGCTCGATCTCGACAAGGTGCCGGTGCGCGAGGAGCGCATGAGCGCCTATGAGATGATGCTGTCGGAAAGCCAGGAGCGCATGCTGATGGTGCTGCGTCCGGAGAAGGAAAAGGAGGCCGAGGCGATCTTCCACAAATGGGGCCTCGACTTCGCCATTGTCGGCAAGACCACCGACGATCTGCGCTTCCGCGTGCTGCATCAGGGCGAACAGGTCGCCGATCTGCCGATCAAGGATCTCGGCGACAAGGCGCCGGAATATGACCGTCCCTGGATCGAGCCGAAGAAGCCGGCGCCGCTCGCCGCAAACGATGTTCCGCAGGCCGACGTTGCCGACGCGCTGCTGAAACTGCTCGGCGGACCGGACCTGTCGTCGCGCCGCTGGGTCTGGGAGCAGTACGACACGCTGATCCAGGGCAATTCACTCCAGCTCCCGGGCGGCGATGCCGGCGTGGTGCGGGTGGAAGGCCATGCGACCAAGGCGCTCGCCTTCTCGTCGGACGTGACGCCGCGCTATTGCGAAGCCGATCCCTATGAGGGCGGCAAGCAGGCCGTGGCCGAATGCTGGCGCAACCTGACCGCCACCGGCGCTTTGCCGCTGGCGGCCACCGACAACCTCAATTTCGGCAATCCGGAGCGGCCCGAGATCATGGGCCAGCTGGTCGGCGCGGTGAAGGGCATTGGCGACGCCTGCCGCGCGCTGGGCTTCCCGATCGTATCGGGCAATGTCTCGCTCTACAACGAGACCAACGGCCAAGGCATCCTGCCGACACCGACCATCGGCGGCGTCGGCCTTATCGCCGACTGGTCGAAGATGGTGCGCACCGGCTTTGCGGCCGAGGGCCAAATGATCCTGCTGGTCGGCGCGCCCGCCTCGTGGGGCACGCATCTTGGTCAGTCCGTCTATTTCAGGGACATCCATGGCCGCACCGACGGGCCGCCGCCGCCGGTCGACCTCGCGCATGAGAAGCGCGTCGGCGACCATGTGCGCTCGCTGATCGCATCCGGCATCGTCACGGCGGCGCATGACGTTTCCGATGGCGGCATCGCCGTGGCACTGGCCGAAATGGCGATGGCGTCGTCGGGTATCGGCGCGACCCTTCCCGGCCTTGTCGGCACCGATCCGATCCCGGTGTGGTTCGGCGAGGATCAGGGCCGCTATCTGCTGACGCTGTCGATCGACCCGCATGGCGAGGAATGGGACGCCATCCGCAAGCAGCAAGGCGAACTCGGCATCTTCGCGCCGTGGATCGGTTCGACCGGCGGCGACGCACTGAAGCTCGGCGATGCCAGGGCCATCCCGGTCAGCGAGTTGAAGGCCGCCCATGAAGGCTGGTTCCCCCGCTTCATGGACCAGGCCAGTTGAGGGCACTGGCGGCCCGGGCCCTGATTGCAGTCGTTTTCTGGCCGTCGCTGTTCTTTTTCTGGTTCCTCGGGCCGTTCGTCTTTTTCCTGCTGTCGACGACCTCGGGCGAGGTTTGTCCGAGGCTGGAAACGCGCGCCGAGTTCCTTGACGCGGCCAACAGTGCGCTGCCGATGCTGGTGCTGCAGAACCTCATCTATGCGGTTCCGATCGGCTGCCTGGTGCTCTGGAACCGGCTTGTGCCGCAGCCGGCGCGTGCAAGGCGGATCATCACCTGTATCAAGCTTTTCGCCGTCGCGGCCGCCCTGGGGGCCTTGTGGGAGTATGGCTCTTCGCTTGTCTGCGATGGCTACGGCCAGCCGTTCTTCTCGCCCGCCTGGCGGATGACCAGCTACCTGCCGATCGCCAACCTGGCGGTCAACATTCCCCTCTACATTCTGGTTTTCAGCCTTGGCCGCGCCTTCTCGATGCGCGAAGACGAACCTGCGGCCGATGCGGCTCATGCGGACGAGAATGCGCCCTAGGCGACGATGACGCTGGTGCTGGACGGAACGGCTTCAATCGCGGCCGGAAAGGCTTTAGGTTTACCCCGACTCTCATCGCACGGGCGGCCACGCTGCCGCCCGCCGAAAACAGGAATTGTGCAATGGCAATGGATGCCCACGACATTGAAAAACTGATCAAGGACGGTATCCCGGACGCCAAGGTGACGATCCGCGACCTCGCCGGCGACGGCGACCACTACGCGGCTGAGGTCGTCGCCGAGAGCTTTCGGGGAAAGAGCCGCGTCCAGCAGCACCAGATGGTCTATGACGCGCTGAAGGGCAATATGGGCGGCGTGCTGCACGCCCTTGCGCTGCAGACCAGCGTTCCCGATTGAGGCCGTTCCGGCCAACACCCGCTTGGCCCAAACCCGCCCATCCTTTGCGCCATTTCGGCCATGGCGCGGCTAATGTC
>NZ_PNOT02000315.1 GCF_002879535.1 Mesorhizobium intechi | reverse complement strand
ACCCAGGCTCAGGTGGCTGAGAGGCTTGGCCGGCCGCAATCCTTCGTTGCCAAGTACGAGGGTGGAGAACGGCGTCTCGATGTCATTGAGTTTCTCGATGTAACTGCAGTGCTTGACGCTGACCCATGCGTAATTCTGTTGAGCCTACGATGATAGCCGGCGCCGGCGGGGTTCACAAAGCGCACCGTCTGTCGCGGATCAGCCCGCTGTTCTTCGGCAAGCTCAGGCGTCTCAGCCATCCAGCTCTCCGCTGACGGGGGCAGCCTTTCGGCTACTGAAGGTCGCCCGACGGACCTTTCTTCGCGCGCTCGACGGATCACTCGCTGGAGTCTCCCGCCGTCGCTGAGGCGCTCTTCGGCGAATGTCGCGTCCAGTCCGATTGGGACGATCTTTGCGATCGCATGGGCGACCAATCCGCATTCTCTTGGGACACCGCGACTGCGTGGACGCTCCGGGTCCTCTCTCCGTGCCGGTCCTTCGGATCCGATCCGCCTTCGACGGCGAGCCTTTCCGGTCGTTTCCGCCGCCCACCCCCACCGTGCTTCCGGTCCGCTTTCAGAGGGAGGGCGGGATGGCGAGCGGGGACCAGACAACGCGTGCAAACAACGAGCTTGCGGCAGCCGAAAGGCTGGCGGGGACAAGGGCGGGCGCCCAGGCGCCAGCCTTTATCAGGAAATCACAAACCGCGTCCTGACGGAGCCGCACCTGGTACATACGTGCTGATCGGTCACAGAGTCTTACGCCGGCGCGATACTGTTTGGAAGAGAGCGAGTCCTAGCCGTCTGCAGGAACGAGCAGACCGTATGCTGTCACTGTGGAGAGGGGGTGTCAACGCCGCAATCTAGTTCGCCTGTTGGCGCGTCTGGAGGTGCTCGCCCGGGACCTGCAAAAAAGGAAGAGCTGAACCTCGTTCTAGATGCTGAGCATCGTGCGATCGGAAGCTAAAAGTTCCGGGAACTCGCCAGGTTCGATCGGGCCGATCGGTTGCCGTTTGGGCCGGATGCTGAAAATGCCCGGGGTTCGTACCAAAGCTCGCTCTCGTCTTGGGAGGGGTCTTTCATGCGGTCGCTGATAAGTTCCCATTCGAGCACCCAGTCCTGACCTTGAGGAAGACACGTGAGCCGGGTTGTGAATCGGCGTGCAAAATTGACCCCATGATGGAGTGCGCCGCTGAGGGTGGACAGATCGGGATGTGTGGATTGACCAGCCTTCCGGGTTTTCGGAGAGAGAACCCATGGCAAAGCACCGCAGTCACAGCATCGAGTTCAAACGCCAGATCGCGCAGGAGTTCATCGCCGGCGAGACGCTGCACGGCTTGGCTAAGCGTCACGATGTCTCGCGCAACCTGATCCGCATCTGGGTCCGCAAACATGAGCAAGGGGCGTTCGACGATGATGCGCAGGCCGCCGACCTGATCCAGGAATACGAAGCCCGGATCGCAGCGCTCGAACGGTTGGTCGGTAAGCAGGCTCTGGAACTGGAGTTTCTAAAGGGGGCTCTGAGAAACGCATCGCGGCCGAGAAGCGGGACTACATCCGTCATCACCGGCCCCGCGGCATCAGCGTTGCCGAAGGATGCCGGTTAATGGGAATCGCGCGCTCCACCACTACGACCCCCTGGAGAAGGCGGCCGACGACACCGCGATCGTCGACGCAATGTTCTCGATCAGCGACGAGTTCGAGTTCTACGGTTATCGCCGCGTCGGCGCTGCGCTGCGCCAGCAAGGTCTCGTCATGAACCACAAGAAGATTCGGCGCCTGATGCGCGAGCATGATCTGCAGCCCAGGATCAGGCGGCGCTTCGTGGCCACCACCGACAGCGATCATGATGGCCCGATCTTCCCCAACCTGGCCAGGGACATCGTTCCAACCGGCCCGAACCAGCTCTGGGTCTCCGACATAATCTATGTCGCGCTGCCGACCCGCTTCGTCTACGTCGCAGTCATTCTCGACGCCGGATCGCGCATGATCGTCGGCTACGCCATTGGCCGATCGATCGATGCGCGGCTGACGATGGCAGCCTTGAAGGCGGCCATTGAACGGCGCCAGCCGCCGTCCGGCTGCATTCATCATTCCGATCGGGGCTCCCAAGGCGGATTCAAGCGGTCGTCGCAACACTCTGAAGTTGGAGGTTGCGATGAGCATTCGAAAGCGGCGATCGGCACGGTCTGGACGAGCGCCATTGCCTTCACCAGGACGGCCGCCTGTGGCGGGGCGCGATGAACAGATTAGATTCTGGCGGGCGATCGCCGCGGGGCTGGGCAGCGAAGATGCTGCGCTCGAAGCCGGACTGTCGCAGCCTGTAGGAACCAGATGGTTCCGAAAGGCGGGCGGTATGCCACCAGCGATGTTCAGATCCTCGGCGAAGCCGCTCTCTGGGCGGTACCTGTCATTGGTGGAGCGCGAAGAGATCGCACTTCTCAGGGTACAGGGCCATTCCATGCAGGAGATTGGGCGCCGGCTCGGTCGGTCCGCCTCGACAATTTCCCGTGAACTGCGGCGCAACGCGGCCACCCGCAGCGGCGGGTTGGAGTATCGGGCGACGACTGCTCAGTGGCATGCGGATCGATCGGCCCGTCGGCCCAAGCCGACCAAGCTTGCGTTCAACGCAACCTTGCGCACTTTATGTGGAGGAGAGACTTGCTGGCGTTGTCGTGGCCCCGAGCGGCGCTCTCGTTCATGGTCCCACCGTTACGTGGAAGGGCCGCCGGCATGGCCCGCGAAAGGATCGGCGATGGGCCAGGGCCTGGAGCCCGGAGCAGATTGCCCGACGCTTGCCGATCGACTTCCCGGACGACAAGACGATGCGCATCAGCCACGAAGCCATCTATCAGGCCCTCTTCGTTCAGGGCCGTGGAGTGCTG
>NZ_PNOT02000379.1 GCF_002879535.1 Mesorhizobium intechi | reverse complement strand
GGCTTTGTGGCCGAGAAATTTCTCGATGAGAATTGGGCAAGGCACCACAGCCATTGCAAGACGGGCTCCGTCTTTCAGAGCGCCGTCGATATCGTGCCTCTAAGAGGATCTGGCGCGGCACCCAGCGTGGCGGATTCCATCTGTTCGCGATGCCGTTGCAGGCGGGGCGTTTCGAAGCCCAAACACCCACCTTCGGTTCGCCGCGCTAACGTGCTGCAACTCGCGCCCTGCGCCAACATGCGCGCTCGGCCATTCTCGCGGACTGCAAGTCGTGAATACCGCGCTGCGATCTGGCTAGCGATATCCGACGCCGGTGACGTAGTTGAAGAGCAGTTGCTCCTCGATCTCTTCCTCACGAAAAAGGGCTCTCATCGCATCGCGTATGTCCAATATGCCGACGGGCTTTGCGTCGACGTCAAGCACGGGGAGGTTCTGCAGGCTTCGCGAAGCCATGGTCTGATAGACGGTGTGGAGATCGTCCCCCGGACCGCACGACACGATAGGGCTGGTCATGAGCGCGGAGGCCGGCGTCGCCGGCGATTTCGGGCTGGTAAGGTGCCGGATAAGGTCGGATTTGCTGAGCACGCCAGCCGCCGATCCGTTGTCGTCGCATACCACGACAAGGCCGATGCCGGGCTTCGAGAGCGAAATCGCGGCGGCTTGCACCGCCGCGTTGGCCTCAATCACCATCAGGCGAGCCCTCGTTGTCTCGTTGAGTTGTTCGATTTGCATCAACGTCCTCCGAAAGATCGCCTTCGTTACGCGACCTCACTTCTCGACTGTGGTCAGGTTGGTGTCGTTCGTGTCGACAACGAATACGGCAAGCATGCGCGCGGGTTCCGTCTTGCTGGCATTCTCCTCGAAGGTGTGATGATCACCCGGGAACTCAGAAAAATTTTCGCCGGCGCGATATGTCTTCACCGGACCGTGGTTGACCTGAGTGTTGATTGCTCCCTCGAGCACCGTGGCATAGATGAAAGCCGATTTAGCGTGCGTATGCGGCAGGGAACTTCCGCCAGGCGCGTATTCGACGAGCACGCCCTTGATGCTCTTGCCTGGCACGTTGGGCAGAGGCTGGTCGTAGACCAGCGTGGCCTTGAGGCCGCTCGTTTCGTCGGCCAGGGCGCCGGTCGCCGAGATGGCTGCGAAAGCAGCGATGATAAGGGTGGTTCTGATCATTGTCTTGGCTCCTGTTTGTGAGGGGGATCGCCGGCCGATGGGAGGGGCGGCCGGCGATCGGGCTCTTGCCGGGGGGAGGCGGCGCGAGCCTATGACCTGATGAAGGCGAGCAGGTCGGGGTTGATTGTGTCGGCCTGCGTCGTGCTCATGCCGTGCGGGAATTTTTCATAGACCTTGAGCGTTCCGCGCTTCAGGATCTTCGCGGAGAGCAGCGCCGAGTCATGGATCGGAACGATCTGGTCGTCGTCGCCATGCATCACGAGCGTCGGCACGTCGATGGCCTTGATATCCTCGGTGAAGTCGGTTTCGGAAAACGCTTTGATGCCGTCATACTGGGCCTTGGCGGCGCCCATCATGGCCTGCCGCCACCAGTTGTGAACGACGCTTGGGACAGGCTTCGCGTCCGGCCGGTTGAACCCGTAGAAAGGGCCGCTCGCGAAATCGAGATAGAACTGCGCCCGATTGGTAGCGAGCGCCTGGCGCAGTCCGTCAAAAACTTCGATAGGCAGGCCACCTGGATTGGCAGGCGTCTTTACCAGGATGGGCGGTACGGCGCCGATAAGCACGAGCTTTGCGACGCGACCCTGGGGCTGACCGTAGCGGGCGACGTAATGAGCCGCTTCGCCGCCACCGGTGGAGTGACCGACATGGATTGCATCGCGCAGGTCGAGATGCTCGATCACGGCGGCAGCATCGGCGGCATAGTGATCCATGTCGTGACCTTCGCTCACTTGCGTCGATCGGCCATGGCCGCGGCGGTCATGGGCGACGACACGGTAGCCTTCCCCCAGAAAATAGAGCATCTGCGCATCCCAATCGTCGCCGCTCAGAGGCCACCCGTGGTGGAAGACGATCGGTTGGGCATCCTTTGGGCCCCAATCCTTGTAGAAGATCCCCGTGCCGTCGGCGGCGGTAACCATGCTCATGTCTGTTGCTCCTCTGCTTGCTTCGGAAGGTGGACGGTTTCGGTTTCCCTCCGCCCGCGCGGGAGCGCCGTGTAGGGGACCGGCCGCAACCGTGACGGCCAGGGCGCCCAACAAGACCCCGCGGCGCGATGCGCGGGGAAGCGAGCCAGCCTGTATGTCGGCGAGACTGCTCGGTTGATGTTTGGGATCACTGCGCAAGACCAGTGTACCGTCGCTTCTGCGGCCGCGCATGACAGTGGTTCTGTCAGCCGTCCCCATGTAGCGACCGTCATTCAACGTTTCGATGAAATGCATTGCCTCCCAGGCATCTAACCACGGGCCCGCAACGTACTTCTCGTCATTGTAGACGTAGAAGCCGGAGTAGCCATTCCCGTCTGCTTGCTCAGTCACACGATAAGCCATCTCACATCTCTCTCTATAAT
>NZ_PNOT02000378.1 GCF_002879535.1 Mesorhizobium intechi | reverse complement strand
GCGCCCGTGTAGCTGTCCGGCGTGTCGATGACGGCGCTTTTCACGCCGGCATCCTGCCAGGTACGCTTGGCCATGTCGGCGAAAGCATCCACGCCAAGCCGGGTCAGGAAAGTGGTGTCGGCGCCGAGCTTGCCGGCGGCCACCGCCTGATTCGATCCCTTGCCGCCCGGGCCCAGCTTGAACGAATTGCCGAGGATCGTCTCGCCCATGCGCGGCTGGCGATCGGCACGATAGGCGGTGTCGGCGACGAAGACGCCCAATATGACGACAGGCTTTACGGCGGCCATATCGCTACTCCGCATCCGGCGGTATGACGCCCTTGCGAAAGGCGAAGCAACCGTAAAAACGGCGTTCGCCGGTCTGGATGACGCAATAGGCCTGCTTGGCTCGCTCGTAGAAGGCGTAGCGCTCGACCGGCAGCATCGGCCAGGGCTTGCCCTCGGCGGCGTCGATTTCCTTTTGCACTTCCTTCTGCACGGACGGGATCTCGTCCGGCTTGCCGACGATTTCCATGCGCGCGGCCGCGTCGTCGACGAACGTATCCAGCGGATAAAGCGACAGCACTGCCTTCACCACGTCCGCGGCCGACGCATCGATGCGCAGCAGCCGGCCGAGTGCCGTCTGGCGCGCCACCGAATCGGAGGGGAAATTGGTGTCGGCGATGATCAGGTCATCGCCATGGCCCATCGCCCGCAATGCCTGGAGCACGTCGGCATTGAGCAGCGGATTGATGCCTTTGAGCATGATAGTCCTCGTGAAGTCCGTTTGAGATCAGAGACGGTTGCCGGTCTCGGCATCGAAAAGATGAATCTGCTCGAGCCTGGGCTTCAGCGTCAGCGTGTCGCCGGGCTTGAAGTCGTGGCGCTCGCGAAACAGCGCCACCATCTCGCGGTCGCCAAAGCGCAGGAACACAAGCGTCTCCGAGCCGGTCGGTTCGACCACCGAAATCTTCGCCGGCACGCCGTCGGGATGAATTTCCAGATGCTCCGGACGCACGCCATAGACGACGGCCTGCCCGTCTTGCGCGGCATTGTCGGCGATCGGAAACAATGTGCCTGATATGTCGACGCCTGGCTTGTCGCCCTTTCGCACAACGCCCTTGAGCAGGTTCATCGACGGCGAGCCGATGAAGCCGGCGACGAAGAGATTGGCCGGCCGGTCGAACAGCTCCAGCGGCGCGCCGATCTGCTCGATGCGGCCGTCGCGCATGACCACGATCTTGTCGGCCATGGTCATGGCCTCGATCTGGTCGTGGGTGACGTAGATCGTGGTGGTCTTCAGCCGCTGGTGCAGTTCCTTGATCTCGGTGCGCATCTGTACGCGCAGCTTGGCGTCCAGGTTCGAGAGCGGCTCATCGAACAGGAACACCTGAGGATTGCGGACGATGGCGCGGCCCATCGCGACGCGCTGGCGCTGGCCGCCGGACAGCTGCCGGGGATAGCGCTTCAGATAGGGGTTGAGGTCGAGGATGTCGGCGGCGCGCTTGACCCGCTCGGCGACCAAGGCCGGGTCGGTTTTGCGCAGCTTGAGCGCAAAGGCCATGTTCTGCTCGACCGTCTTGTGCGGGTAGAGCGCGTAGTTCTGGAACACCATGGCGATGTCGCGCTTTGCCGGCGGCAAATGGTTGACGACGCGGTCGCCGATGGCGATCGTGCCGCCGGAAACGGTCTCCAGCCCGGCCACCATCCTGAGCAGCGTGGACTTGCCGCAACCCGAGGGGCCGACCAGTACCACGAACTGTCCGTCAGCGATGTCGACGCTGACTTCGTGCAGAACCTTGACGGTTCCAAACGCCTTGGCCACCTTGCTGATTGCGACTTGAGCCATCTCTCCCCCATCGGCTCCAACTGGCCGTAGGCGCAGAAGCTAACCAACGCGCCCTGTCAGGGCAAGTCGGTCTCTTATAGATAAAAACCGTTCTCGTTGACACGGCGTTGGGTTGCGAGAATAGTGGTGGGCGCTGGTCAAATGTCGGCACCGATCCGCAAGGAATTTCAATCGACGCAGGGTGGGGTCCTGCCTAATTCGTTTCCGAGCCGGTGGCACCGTGGTGCTTCAGCGTCCGACAGGTGGCCACATCCATTCACACTTATTCTGGGAGGAATAGTCGATGAGAACAGGTCTTTACGATAGGCTGGTCCGTGCCGGCGCCACACGGCGCGACGTCTTGAAAGGCGCGGCCAGCATGGCCGCGATCGCTGCGGCATCCGGCGCCGGGCTCGGCGCCTTGACGCGTCCCGCCTCCGCCGCAAGCGAACTGCGCTCGAAGATCCTGCAGATTCCGGGCGTTGGCAAAGGTCAGCCGACCGATGCCGATTTCCAGAAGGTGGGCGAACTGTGCCTCGATGCAACCAAGGCCAACGTCAAGGAAGGCGAATTCGCCGGCGTTGAGCTGACATTCATGGGCCTCAACAACCAGAACCTGCACAATGTGCTGTTCCGCGGCTTCCTGAAGCCGTGGGAGGCCTATACCGGCGCCAAGATCAGCTGGATCGACCTGGCGCAGGCCGACTACAATGCCCGCCTGCAGCAGTCGATCGCCACCGGCACCGTCGACTTCGACATCATCGAGATGGGCGCGCCCTTCGAAGGCGATGTCTGCGGCAAGGGCCTGACCTCGGAGATGCCCGACTGGGTCAAGAAGCAGATCGATTTCGACGACCTGGTCAACTACCTGAAGCCGCCGGTCGGGACCTGGGACGGCAAGCAGTATCGCGTTACCATCGACGGCGACACGCACAATTTCAACTACCGCACGGACGTGTTCGCCGATGCCGACCTCGCCAAGCAGTGGAAGGATGGCGGCGGTGAAGGCGAATGGGGCGTACCGAAGACCTGGCAGCAGGTGCAGGCCGTTACCAAGTTCCTCAAGGGCAAGAAATTCAAGGGCCAGGACGTTTACGGCTATCTCGACGCGCCCAAGCCGTGGGGCGGTTTCGGCTTCTACTTCCTCGGCAGCCGCGCCACCGCCTACGCCAAGCATCCCGACGACAAGGCATGGCTGTTCGATGCCGACACGATGAAGCCGCGCATCAACAATCCGGCCTGGGTGCGCGCCATCCAGGACGTGATCGACGCACTGCCGTCGGAACCGGCGGACCAGATCAACGCCGACCCCAACACGACCGGCTTCCAGCAGTTCCTGGCCGGCACCGGTTCGATGATCCCCTGGTGGGGCGACATCGGCTCCAACGTCAAGACCAACGATTCGTCCGTCATCGGCGACGTCACCGGCTTCTCGATCCTGCCGGGTTCGGACGATGTCTACAATTCCAAGACCGGCAAATGGGAGAAGCTCGCCAGCGGGCCGAACTATTCGCCGAACTGCGCCTATCTGGGCTGGGGCGTCTATGTCATGGCCCGCGTCGACAAGGACGAGAAGAAGAAGAAGGCGGCATGGTCCGCCGCCGCTCATCTCGGCGGCAAGGATCTGTCGATCTGGACGGCGATGTATCCGTCCGGCTTCCAGCCCTACCGAAATTCGCATTTCGACATTCCCGAATGGGTGGCGGCCGGCTACGACGAGGCCTTCATCACCTCGTACCTGAAGTCGGAAGGCGACAGCTACAACCATCCGAACGCGGCGATCGAGCCACGCATCCCCGGCATCTTCCAGTATTACAGCGCCGCCGAGGACATTCTGGCCAACACCTTCGCCGGCAAGATGAAGGCACAGGAAGGCGCCGATGCCATCGCCGCCGCCTGGGAAAAGCTCACCGACCAGATCGGCCGTGAAAAGCAGGTCAAGCTCTACAAGGCCTCGCTCGGCCTGGCCTGATCGAAGCGTGAACCCGGGGTCCGGCGA
>NZ_PNOT02000375.1 GCF_002879535.1 Mesorhizobium intechi | reverse complement strand
GGCGGAAACCACGGTCGCCGCATTCTCCAGCGCCTTCAGCGTGACGATGTCGCGCGGACGGATGTTTTTCGCGATCAGCTCCATGATCTTTTCGCCGGAGGCGAAATTGAAGCGGTCGCGCATCTCGTAGGGCGCCGGCGCACCGCAGGAATAGGGCAGCGCGAGACCAATCGCCTCTGCGACGGTCGCCATGGTGTTGGCGGTGAACTGGGCGCCACAGGAACCGGCCGACGGACAGGCGGCCTGCTCGATCTCGAGCAGCTCGGCATCGCCGATCGTGCCGACCGAGTGCTGTCCGACCGCCTCGAACACGTCCTGCACGGTGATCTGCCGTCCGCGATAGCTGCCGGGCAGGATCGAACCGCCATAGATGAAGATCGACGGCACGTTGAGCCGCACCATGGCCATCATCATGCCGGGCAGCGACTTGTCGCAGCCAGCGAGGCCGACCAGCGCGTCGTAGCAATGCCCGCGCATGGTGAGCTCGACCGAATCGGCGATGACCTCGCGTGACACCAGCGACGACTTCATGCCCTGGTGGCCCATGGCGATGCCGTCGGTGACGGTGATGGTGCAGAATTCGCGCGGCGTGCCATTGGCGGCGGCGACGCCCTTCTTGACCACTTGCGCCTGGCGCATCAGCGAGATGTTGCAGGGGGCGGCTTCGTTCCAGCAGGAGGCGACGCCGACCAGCGGCTGCGCGATCTCGGCGGCGGAAAGCCCCATGGCATAGAGATAGGACCGGTGCGGCGCACGCGCCGGACCGACAGTCACATAGCGGCTAGGGAGCTTAGCCTTTGAAATGACCTTGGCGTCCATTCTCATCCTTGCCGCGGGCGGCGCGGCCTGCCCCATCGCCGAGCCTTTTGGCGCGTGTCCCGAGACAGGTTCGAGGTGCGCCGGGTTTATGGCGGGAAATAGGCAATTTCCCCGGCCTGACTTCTAGCGCAGGGGTTGTTCAGAAAGTGTTGCCAAAACGTCACAATCGCACGAGGCGCTCCCAGTGCGGCTTATGTGCAACGCAGCTTGGATGCCGAAAGCACCGACGATGCCGGCCCAAACGAAAAAGGCCGGGCAATGCCCGGCCTTTTCGTCGAACTCTCAATAGGTTAGAACTTGATCTTGATGCCGCCAGAAATTGCCGTAATCAGATCGTTGCCGAAATCGTAGCTGGCATCCTGGCCGGCTATATAGCCATTCTCACCAGCCAACTCCCCCGAGTGACCACTGGTCAGCACGCCGATCGCTCCAGCAAGCCGCACTTCGATATTCGGACGCGGCGTATAGGCGACGCCGCCGCCCAAGGTCCATGTGTCGGACTGCGCGCCATAGCCATGCGACGTACCACGATCCCAGGCCAATTGGCCGGCGGCACTCCACTGATCATTGAACTTATGTCCGATACCGCCCGAAACGGTCCAGCCATCACGATACATCAGGTCGAGAGAGGTCACCGCAGCCGGAGAACCGGTGAAGCATGCCGACGCGGGAAAACCCACCGGGCAGATCGGAACGCTTTGCAGCAAGCTCCAGTTCACCCACTTGATCGAACCGAAGGCAAGCCAGCCGGGAGCAATACCCGACTGCAATTTCAGTTCAACGGAATCAGGCATGTACTGTGTTGAGCCGTAGATCGGGGTAAGGCCCCTGCCGATGCTTGTGAGATCGAGCGTGCCCTCGATATTGTCGAGCTTGACTTTCGAGTTGTAGACGAGGCTCGCGCGCAAAGCGATGTCGGGGATTTCGTAAGCAACGCCCGCGCGCCAACCCCAGCCACTGGTCTCCAGATCGACGCGGCCTGTCAATGCCGGGAAAACATTCACCAAGCTTTCCTTGAAGCCAGAAATATCTTGATAGAACACCCCGCCGATAAGGCGAAGCTGGCCCTTACCAACGTCAAACTTATATGAACAAGTACCCGCGTAGTTGTTGCTCTTGATGTCGGTTTCTATATTGGAAAGCGCACCATTCCACATGCCCGGCGCTGTATGGGCGCCCCAAGGCTGCGAATAGTCGACCATACAGTCGACGCCCTGGACCACCTGGACCTTCATTCCTATACGCGGCACCCAATAACCTTCCGCTCCGTCGGCCGAGGTGCCCAAGCCCAGATTCGCCCCACCCGGACCACGCGCATTCTCGTATTTGCGATCCGGCATCACATAGGTTGCTTCAGCTTCCGTGCTGAACGGCGCTGGGTCAAACAGCAAATCGATGTCATATCCGCCGCGTTCCAGACCGCCGGCATGCGCCGAACTCATCGCCGTCCCGATCAAAGCCAGCGAAAAGCACCCTGCCCCCAGCAGTGCTTTCAGACGCAAATTGTTCATGGATGTCCTCCCCGAATAAGTACTGGATCAAGCTAGAACCAATTCGGGTTAACGGTGCAATAACGAATTCTCGGGGCGTACATGTACATGCTCGCCAGACGCATTTTCGACATGATGAAGCCGGGCGCCGCATGGCCGAAAAGCGCCCCGACGCGGGCTTATCCGACCGGAAAATGAGGAAGATTCGTCCCAATAGCCTCGAAAATACCCCTTTTCAGGGCCTTTCGGCCCCATTGTTACATTATGGCAACAATGGGGCTAAAACTTCCGTTTACGTCAACATTAACGCTACGGAATGCCTAATTTGGAGGCAAAAATGATCGTCATTTTAGAGCTGGCTAAAGCCCAGCGAATCTATCCTCAACCGGCATCACGAACCTTGGTCAACGCCACCGCAAGCTTATCCTGCGCGTCGCGATATTCGGCGAGCTTTTCGCGCTCGGCGTCGACGATCTCGGACGGCGCGCTGGCGACGAATCTTTCATTCGACAGCTTCTTGTGCAGGCGCGCGATCTCCTCGGTGACCTTGGCCAGTTCCTTCTGCAGCCTTGCAGCCTCGGCGGCGAGATCGATCAGGCTGCCGAGCGGCAGGCAGATCGTGGCCTCGTTGAGGACCATCTGCGCAGCGCCCTTGGGCGCGGCGTCCGCCAACGAGATCTCGCCGACGCGGGCCAGCCGCTTGATCGCCGAATCCTCGCGGACCAGGCGCTCACGCGTCACATCATTGGCGCCGACCACGACCAGCGGCGCTATCGCCGCCGGCGGCACGTTCATCTCGGAGCGCACCGAGCGGATGCCGGACACCAGGTCGACCAGCCAGTTGATGTCGGCAGCCGCATCCGCGTCCTCGAAGTCGGGCGAGGGCCAGGCGGCGTGACACAACAGCGAAGCGCGCTCCTTGCCCTCGCCCGCCGTCTGCGCCCACAGCTCTTCCGTCATGAACGGCATCATCGGATGCAGGAGCTTGTAGATTTCGTCGAGCACGAAGGCGACGCAGGCGCGGCTCTCGGCCTTGGCCGCCTCGTCCGTGCCCATGAACACCGGCTTCAAGAGTTCGAGATACCAGTCGCAGAACAGGTTCCAGACAAAACGGTAGGCAGCTCCTGCCGCCTCGTTGAAGCGGTAGGACGTGATGCCGTCGGTGATTTCGCGCGCGGCCCGCGTCAACTCGGTCAGGATCCAGCGGTTGACCGCCAGCTTCGCGTCGTTCAGCCAGAAATCGTCATTGCGCGCGACTTCGTTCATCTCCGCGAAACGCGTCGCGTTCCACAGCTTGGTGCCAAAATTGCGGTAGCCGGCGATGCGCGCCGGGTCGAGCTTCACGTCGCGGCCTTGCGCCGCCATCACGGTCAAGGTGAAGCGCAACGCATCGGCGCCATATTCATCGATGAGGTCGAGCGGATCGATGACGTTGCCTTTCGACTTCGACATCTTGGCACCGTTCTTGTCGCGCACCAACGCGTGCACATAGACGGTGTGGAAAGGCTCCTCGTCCATGAAATGCAGGCCCATCATCATCATGCGGGCCACCCAGAAGAATATGATATCGAAGCCGGTCACCAGCACGTCGGTCTGGTAGTAGGTCTTCAGCTCCGGCGTCTGGTCGGGCCAGCCCAAGGTCGAGAACGGCCACAGCGCCGAGGAGAACCAGGTGTCGAGCACATCCTCGTCACGGGTCAGGATCTCGCCCGGCTGGAAGTTTTCCAGCTTGTCCTCGACCCAGGCCTTCCACGGGCCTTCGAGCGCCAGGTAATATTCGATCGCCGCGCTCAGCGCCTCTTCCTCGGTCTTCTCGACGAAGACGCGCCCATCGGGTCCGTACCAGGCCGGGATCTGATGACCCCACCACAGCTGGCGCGAGATGCACCAGGGCTGGATGTTCTCCATCCAGTCGAAATAGGTCTTTTCCCAATTCTTCGGCACGAAGTTGGTGCGCCCCTCACGTACCGAGGCGATCGCCGGCTTGGCCAGTTCCGCCGCGTTGGCGTACCACTGCTCGGTCAGGAACGGCTCGATCGGCACGCCACCGCGGTCGCCATGCGGCACCGCATGGCGATGCGGCTCGACCTTGTCGAGGTAGCCGCCGGCTTCCATCAGTTCGACGATCTTCTTGCGCGCGGCGAAGCGGTCGAGCCCATCAAGCTCGTGCCAGACGGCCTGGCGCTCCGGTGTCGCATCGAGACCGGCGAGGAAGTCTTCATTGTCCTTCAACTTAATGGCGGCTTCGATGGTCAGGATGTTGATCGCCGGCAGCTTGTGGCGCTTGCCGACCTCGAAGTCGTTGAAATCATGCGCCGGCGTGATCTTGACCGCGCCCGAACCCTTTTCGGGGTCGGAGTACTCGTCCGCCACCACTGGGATTTTTCGGCCGACGATCGGCAGCACGACATTGTTGCCGACCAGATGCCGGTACCGCTCGTCATCCGGATGCACCGCCACCGCTGTATCGCCCAGCATCGTTTCCGGACGCGTGGTCGCGACCGTGATGAAGGTTTTCGGATTTTCCGGATCGAAGGTCTCGCCCTCCAAGGGATAGCGGAAGTGCCAGAGATTCCCGTTGACCTCCTGCTGCTCGACCTCGAGGTCCGAGATCGCGGTCAAAAGTTTCGGGTCCCAGTTCACAAGGCGCTTGTCCTTGTAGATCAGCCCTTCCTTGTAGAGCGTGACGAAGACTTCGAGCACGGCCTTCGACAGGCCTTCATCCATGGTGAAACGTTCGCGCGACCAATCGGCCGAGGCGCCGAGCCGCTTCAGCTGGTTGAAGATGGTGCCGCCCGATTCGGCCTTCCACTCCCACACTTTCTCGACGAACTGTTCGCGCGTGAGGTCGCGGCGGTGGATCTGCTTCTCCATCAGTTGCCGCTCGACCACCATCTGCGTGGCGATGCCGGCATGGTCCATGCCCGGCTGCCACAGCACGTTCTTGCCGCGCATGCGCTCGAAGCGCACCAGAATGTCCTGCAGCGTGTTGTTGAGCGCATGGCCCATGTGCAGCGAGCCGGTGACGTTGGGCGGGGGAATGACGATGGTGAAGGCTTCGGCCCCCTCTCCCGCCCCGGCGCCGGCGCGGAAGGCGTCCGCCTCTTCCCACACTTTGGCGATCTTCGGCTCGACGGTCTTTGCGTCGTAGGTCTTTTCAAGCATGGGGAAATGGTCCGCGCTGTCGGGATTTTTGCTGGTTCGGTGTAAATCGGAAGGTCTTGGCCAAGTCAACCGCAAGGGCCGCCTCGGTTCATGAGAAGCAAATAGGTGTGTCGGCCTTCATTTCAACGGAAGGTCGTGGCGCGCGGCATTCGCACCTTGACCGCCGGTGGTCGCAGCCATATCGTGCGGGCGCTGCAGTAGGGCGCATCGGCTTCCAGCCGGAGGGGCATTGCCCGCCTACGCCACCTCAACCCAGTATGCGCCCATGCCGACCCTCGAACATCACAAGAAACAGGCCAAGCTCTATCTGAAATGGCATCGCGAACGGCACTATCCCGTCGCCGCTGTGATTGGATGGCTCTTGCCGCGGTTCCAACATCTCAGCGACAGCCAGATCCTCGATCACGGCTTCAAGCTTGCCGATGCCCAGGAACTCGTCGCCAGGAAGTTGGGATTCGAGAGCTGGCAGGCGCTGAAGGACGGCCTTCAAACCGTGACCGATCATGCGGCAACAGAGGCCGCCACACCGCATCTCGCCTATGCCGAGCCACAGCTCTTTGTCTGCGACATCGCGGCGGCCTGTTATTTCTACCGGCAAAAGCTCGGCTTCGAGACGCGCTTCACCTATGGCGAGCCGCCCTTCTACGCCCAAATCATCCGAGATGGCGCACGGCTCAACCTGCGCCATGTCGACAAGCCTCCACTCGCCGCCAATCCGACCGATGACCTGCTGGCGGCGACGATCGTTGTCGACAACATCAAGGCTCTGTTTCTGGAATATCAGGCGAGCACGGCCCCGTTCCACCAGACATTGCGGACCGAACCCTGGGGCGCCCGCACGTTCATCGTCAAAGACCCCGACAGCAACCTGATCTGCTTCGCGACCAGCGCGGGCTGACCCCATCGACAAAAACGCCGCCTCATGGGCGGCGTTTCGAGAGTGATCGTTGGAGGAGATTACTGCGCGCCGCGCGCGACGCGCTCGATCTCCTCGCGCACCAGGCGCTCGACCAGCGTCGGCAGATTGTTGTCCAACCAATCCTGCAGCATCGGCCGCAGCATCTCCTCGGCCATCTCGTCGAATGTCTTCTTGCTGCGGCTGGCAAAGGCATCGGACAATTCGCCGAAGGCCGCCGCGACCTGCCGGCCCGTGTGTTCGGAAAGGATCGCTGGGCGCGCCGCGGGCGCTTCATTTGCCCCCGCGCGCACCTGGGCGACATCTGCCGCGGCCTCGCTTGAAGACGGCCGTTCGAACGCCCGTTCCACCACCGGTTCGCCCATCGGCGCCTCGGGCTGGGCGGCCGGCTTGCGGATGCTCCTGTCAGGTATCGCTTTCGTCTGCTCTCCGACCGCCGCGATCTCGCGCCGCCAATCGGCAACGATGGCATCGCTTGTCGCGTTGGCCTGCGAGGCGGGCGGCGCTTCAGTCGCGGCAATGGGCGCAGGCTCGGCGGCGATCCTGGCGCTGACCTCAGCCAACGTCATCGAGGGCTTGGGCGGCACGGGATCGGCGAGCGTCTGCGATTCCACGTGCGCGATCACCGGCTCGGGTGAAGGCGGCTGGACTTCCGCGAGCACGACTGGCTTCCTGATTTCGGGGGCGGTATGCAGTTCGGTGCGAAACGCATCGACATCGGCGGCGGGAGCCTCGCCCGGCGGCGGCTCCAGGTCCTGCCGCAGCTCTTCGATCTCGCCGGGCTGCTTGCGACCGCTGTCGCTGTCCTCGATGATCCTCCTGATGGAAGCCAGTATCTCTTCCATGGAAGGTTCGCGCTGTGCGCTGCTTGCCGTTGCCATCGTCACATCCGCCGCCCTTGTGACCTGTTGGTTCTTCCGCTCCGGCGGAAGCCGGATTCGAATCATGGCGACAGCGTAACCGACGGATCGCTGCACGAGAATCCCCAATCTGGGGACATGTGGGATTTCAACAGATTAGAGGCAATTCTGGGAAAAGTGTGAAATCGCCTTCCCGGGAAAAGCGCGTAGCGCGCCCCTCGCAATCGCGCCAATGCAAAAGGACAGGCACGAAACCGAAGTGGAACCGGTTTTCAAGCAAGGCTCGGACGGCTCGACAAGAGTCGAGCCACCGGCGTCAGCGGCCGTCCGGCGTGCGCACGCCGATCCACTTGTCCTTGACGGCGTTGTAGTGCTCTTCGGGCTTGTACTTGGTGACCTGCAAGGCAAGCCGGTCGACCGACAGGCGACCCATCGCCGACAGGATGGCATAGCTCGCCACCACCACATCGTGTTCGGAATTGGCCTGGTTGATCTTGGCGGTGATGACGGCGGCTTGCGCGTTGAGCACGTCGAGCGTGGTCCTCTGGCCGACATTGCGCTCCTCGATGACGCCGTTCAGCGCCAGTTGCGCGGCGTCGATCACCTGCTTGTTGGCCGAGACGCTCTGCTGTGCGGCCGTGTATTGCGACCATGCGGTGGCAACGGCCTGGCGAACCTGGTCGCGGCTGACGTCGACCTGGATGCGGGCCTGGCCAAGCGATTCCTTGTTCTGCCGCACGACCGCCGAGGTCCGCCCGCCCGAATAGATAGGAATGGTCAGCGTCGCGCCGATATTGGCCGAGGTCGAATTGCCGTTGGAACCGGACAGGTCGGGGATGGCGTTGCGGTAGTTTTCCGAGATCCCGGCCGACGCCGACAGTTGCGGCAATAGCGCGCCTTCCGCCGACTTCACCGAAAACGCCGCCGCGTCGACGAGATGCTGGGTGGCGAGAATGGCCGGATGTTCATTCGCCCCGATCGCAATCGCCGCATCGAGGCTCGACGGCAGCAGCCTGGCCAACGGCGAAGCGGGCTTGAGCTTGCCCGGCTCGTCACCGACGACCTGGTGGTAGGTTGCGGCGCTGGCCAGCGCCTGCGCGCGGGCCGCACTCAGCGAGGCCACCGCAGAGGCGCGCGACGCATCGGCCTGCGCGACATCGGTGCGCGTGCCCTCACCAACCTCGAAACGCGACCTCGCCGCACGTGCCTGCTCGGTCAGGAACTGCAGGTTCTGTTCGGTCAGCACCGCGATCTGCCGATCCCGGATCACGTCCATATAGGCAGTGGCCGCGCTGAACAGCGTGTTCTCCTCGGTGTTGCGCAGGCTCTCGACCGACGCCTTCACCTGGGATTCCGCCGCCGCCACGTTGTTTTTCGTCTGAAAGCCGTCAAACAGCGACTGGTTGATCTGAATGCCGTAGCCGCCGCTCGTCAGCTTCGAGTTGCCGCCGCCATTTGCCTGGCGCGTGTTTGTATAATCGATGGAAGCCGATCCCGTAATCGTCGGGCGCCAGCCCGATTTGGCGATGGCCACGCCTTCGTCGGTAACGCGCACGCCGGCGCGGGATGAATTCAGTGTGGAATTGTATTGGTAGGCCTTGGCGAGCGCGCCGGTGATGGTCTCCGCCGACGCGGTCAGTGGGGAGAGCGCGGTCGCGGAGACGAGGACGGCGGCAAAAAGGGTCTTGGATACAGACGGCACGGGTATATCCCTCATTCGTTTTCCATGGGAACTACGCCGCGCCAGCTTCTCGTCAGAGCAGCCGGAGTGGCGTGTTTCGTTCCCTGTCACTCGGTCCCAAAGTGCCCCCAGTCTGGGATTAGCAACGATTGTTCAAATGTAAGCGACCATGACAAAGCCTCCGCTGCAAGGCTAAATCATTCAGAATTCAAAAGCATGCTCACGTTCGAATCCCGGTAGTGGCTTAATTGCCGCATTAAATGCCCTTCTCCCGGTTACAACCCCCCCAGCCCTGAAAAAAAGTCGCGCCACGCCGGAGTTGCCACGCCCTTCGACCGCGACGAGTCGGCCGCCTTCGGCGAGCTGATCGAGCAATGGCGCCGGCACTTTCTCGACACTGCCGCCGATGAAGATGACGTCATAGGGTGCCTTGGCCGCATGGCCCTGCGCCAGAGCGCCCTGGACCACGGTCACATTGCCGCAGCCAAGGCCGGAAAGGGTCGAGGCCGCGATCTGCGCCAGCGCCGAATCGCTTTCGAGCGCCACGACCGACCTCGCCAGCCGCGACAGGATGGCCGAGGCATAGCCGGTGCCACAGCCGACATCGAGCGCCGAATCGGTCGCATTGATCTCGGCCAGCTGCATCAGCTTGGCCAGCGGCGATGCTTCCATCAGATAGCGCGCGCCATCGGCGCCATCGGCAATGCGGATGTCCTCGTCGATATAGGCGAGATCGCGCTGGCGGTCGGCAACGAAGACCTCGCGCGGCACGGTAAGCATGGCCTCCAGCAACGGGGCGCTGGTCACGTCGGTGGTGCGAACCTGACCGTCGACCATCTTGACGCGAAGCTCGGAGAAATCAGCGCTCATGTTCCAACCAATCCGCTTGCCGCGCCAGAACCGCGGTTCATTTCGATGAGAACGTGAGGCTCCGGCGCTGAGCGCGCGGGAGCCCGGGTATTGGAGGCCTCGCCCGGAATCGAACCGGGGTGCAAGGATTTGCAGTCCTCTGCGTAACCACTCCGCCACGAGGCCTCGTTGCTCCCGGCGTTCCACCCGGTTCCAATAGGTTGCGGCGAAAATGGCGTCAAGCGGCCACCACGCATTCGGCGCGGTTTCCTCTGCAAGAATCCGACCCTCCCCATCGAGCGTCGCGGCAACCGTCGGCCCCGCCGCATATTAGACGATCATTAAGTATAGCAGGAGATCACGAGAAACTCCACGCGCTTGACACCGTTGAGAAACGAGGAGGACTTCGCCATGCGGTCGGCAACGCAGAACACCGGAACGCGCGCCTGGGACGGCCTGTCGCGATCAGCATGCGAGGCGTTGCTGCGCCATGCCATCGACTGCCTTGCAATAGACGGCACCGCCAGGCTTTCGCCGCGCGACCGCGCGCGTCTCGCCTCGGCTGCCGCCGTTCTCAGGGAAATCCGCGAGGATTTGGAGAGAGGTGCGAACCGAAAAGCGGATTCGCAAAAACCGAAACCCGAACAAGGGCATAACGCAGCGGAAGAATGGGAGGTCAAAGGCGCGGCTTCGTGCCCGTCGTTCCATCCGGCCGACGCCGCCGCTCCCACCAGACGACGAAGCGACGCCGGTGGCGCCGTACCATGGCGAATTCATAGGAGAGCACCAGCAATCCGATCGGAACCATCCAGAAGCCGAGAATCGGCAGAAAGCCGAGAACGCCGCCGATGGTCAAAAGAACGCCGATCGTGATTCTGAGGCCGCGCGATTGCGGCATCGTGAATTCACGCCCGAAAATCGAGATCTTTCGCGCCGGTATCCGATTTTCGTCTGCTGCCGTCATCGCCAATGGCTGCCCGTCTGGTCGCTCGAAAAAGTCTGTTTACGAAAGCCGCGACCGCCGTTTCGGTTCCGCGCCCATCGCCAAGACGGCTAATATGAGGGCGGACGCCGCCGATTGCGAGAAACGGCCGCGCGAAAAAGTCTCGGAAAAAAGCGAAATGCTTCTTTGCAAAGCCGAAAGGTGTTTGCTATAGGCTGCGCCACTTGCTGAAGAGCATCCGTTCCCCGGTAGCTCAGTGGTAGAGCAACCGGCTGTTAACCGGTTGGTCGCTGGTTCGAATCCGGCCCGGGGAGCCAAGTTTTCCAAGGCCTGCAGAGTTTTCCGGATCAGTCGAAAATCGGCTGATCTACAGCATATCTACACAACTCGACTTAGCTAGGCGCCGATTTAAACGGGAATCGCCCCGAATCGCATGGACGGAGAGCCCCGGCGTCGCGACCCTGGCGGCAAAACCCGCAGAGCTGAAGCTGCGATCGATCGGCACTGTGGGTTGAGAAACCGGAATATTTTCTCTTAGGAGCAATCTGAATTCGGCCGAAGGGACATGGCACCGAGCCAGCTCGCGCTGAGGTTACGGTGGCGCCTCAGCGAAGGCCTCCCTTCCCCCGAGCTCTGCGAGACCGGCATGTGCGTGGACTGTCCTCCATTAGTCATCCCTGAATGCCCGATCGATCTGGTCTGCCAGCGGCTTCACCAAATAGGAAAGCATCGTCCGGTTGCCGGTCGAAAAGAACACCTCGACCGGCATGCCGGGCGACAAGGTTAGATCCTTCAACTTTTTGAGCTCGGCGCCCGAGATGCCAATGCGGACGGTGTAGAGCCTGCACCACTGCGTTCATCCATGCTGAGGTCGGCGGAGATCTCGCTGACACTGCCAATCAGCTCCGGCGTCACGCGCTGATTGAATGCCGAAAACTTCAGCCCCGCCTCCTGGCCAAGCTTCAGTTGATCAATGTCTTGCGGAGCGACGCGCGCTTCGACGGTGAGGTCGTCAGCCACCGGCACGATGAGCATGACCAATTCGCCCGGAGTGATGACTGAGTGATCGAGAGGTAGAATTTACTAATCTTCGGGATCGGCACCGTTACCGCCTATTCGCTGATGGCGGTGGCAGTAATATCTATCAGGCGCCTATTTTTGACATGCACTTCTATGTAGTAATTCCTTGGCGGGAAAAGCCAGTAGTAGACCCCTTGGGGCACCCAAAGATCCTCGTCTCCGTGGCGCGTTATATAAGTTGCATGAATATTCGTTGTCGCGCCGCGGCCAGAGCTAACGCGCACGTCGAAACGCTGGCACGATAGCCAGTTTGCAAACCCCTCTTCGCCAAGAGCTAGAAACTTGCGTCTAGCAAAATCTGTTGCCTCATCGTTGGAGGCAAACTCTCCCCAGATTTCTTTGGCATGTATCAATTGGTTGGTCGGGCAGATCGCAACCCGTTGCCGATTCACCTGTTCTGCGGTGGCATCGGTACAAAACAACAGCGGCACCAGGGCGAATAAACACCTTATCCATCTTCCGCTTGGGTATTTCTCGTGCCACAGAGAAACATTATTTACTGTCATAGCGCTATCAGACATTCTAGCGTGACTTCTGGTGCGGCTACGATACTTTTCGATGGCGACACTGGGCGAACCTCGTGAAACGAGACGACACCATGGAGCGAAGAGGAGCAACCTCACCGCCAGACTTACCCCTGACCCGACAAGCGCAATCTGAAGGCAGTCACAGGCCGTCCAAGATGGCGATCGACAACATAAACTGCTCGCAACTTATTGGTCTGTCGCGACAGTCTTCTAAAGCCCTTGCAATCGACTTGGTAACACAGCCGTGATCGCCTGTTGAGACCTGCATGCGAACATTTTGAAAATATTTCATAAGCTTAGATAGATCTAATCTATGTGAGCTTGGGTTGCCCAGCGAGAAAAGCGAAGTGCTAGTACACGGCCCGTACGAATGCTAAATTCCTCGGGTATATTTCGCATTTTATTCTTACTTTTCGTATAGTTCCGAAGCGGAGGGGCTCTTTGTCAGCACACCGTAAAAGTCGGACTATTTCCTTTGGGATGACGAGTTGCCTGGCTTCGGGCTGCGCGTGTTTTCATCCGGTAAGCGCAGCTATCTTATACAGTATCGAGCTACAGGTCGAACCCGCCGAGAAGCTGGACCGGCCCGGGGAGCCAAACATTTTCAAACACTTAGCTATGATGTCCGCGTGAGCGCGAAATTGCGCTTTGCCTTTGGGGGCAGTTGGCGTCGTCGTCGGGATCGGCGGAACCTTCAACACCGGTGCTGTCGGATATCTCAACAAAAACCGTGAGCTGGTCGTCGAGGTGGTCAGAGGTTCGCTGCGGCGTTGAACCCGCGCGAAGGTCAGTCAGTCGAAAAGCGTCTAGACGGCCTCCTGGACCGCGCCATCGGCCTGGTCACGTCCTTCGTTCGCATGTTTCTCTCACATTAGCATTTACGCATATATTTACCATGTGGCGCCTGGAGCGGAGACCCAAATGGGCGGCTATAAGGCCTGGCATGATGCTATTCACGACCATCAGGTCGAAAGTTTCGCTTCGGAGAACGGTTTGACTGCGGACCTGGTCTGGGAGTTGATCCTAAGACACGGCAACAGCCGCAAGGCCGTGATCAAAGCTGCGCAGGGTTTGAAAGGTGATGCCAGGCAGCCCCCCGGCGGAGCCGAGGCACCCCGATGAGCGTGGCCCGAAAGCGATAGCCGGCTCGCGCCGAAAGAAGCCCAAACCACCCAGGCCCAGCGGGCACCACCCGGCAGACTGGGTCGCACGATTTGGAGAATCCCAGCCATCTATGGCATATATTCAGAAGATCTAATATTGAGGGCAACCGACGTCGTGAGACATTCCGAAACCGTCAGTTTTGAAGCAGGAGCATGGCTGACACCAAACCGTCGCTCCCAGCCGTAGAAATCAGCCAGTCCTTGGGCGAGTGGGTTGTTACAATCGTAACAACGGACGGCAACACATATTCTAGGGCCTTCCAACGTGAGTCCGATGCCGTCGCTTTCGCTGTCGATCAGCGTTTGCATCTGGGATTGCAACTTCCGCCGCCCGACAAGTCGCCCTGAACTGGCACCTGGGTTAGGCCTTTGTCCTCCTGGACTGGCCCGGGGTCAGGAAGCCACCCCTTATCAGATCCAACGCGTCGAGCGCGTCTTCACCCAACAAGTTTGTCAAGGGCACTCCACCCACGCACACAACCTTGTTGTTGTCTATGTCGTAGACCTCCCAGAGCCCATCATCGACTCTTCGGATTGCGTACCGTCTCTCCATAAGAGGTCTCTAATAAACGAGTCGCCGAAGCGCCAGCAAGAAAACTCGATCCAAAGAGTTAACGGTGGAAAACCATGCGCGCTTTGGCGAGCCCCTGCGATTGACGCGCAAAGACGCCGCGTCAAATCAGATCAAACTGGCTATCAGACTTTCCACGAAGGCAAGTTCGATGGCGCCGGTCGCCAACCACTTCCGAAAGGGAGCCGGCTTGCCTCTGTGGTCGACCAGCGCGGTGATCGAGAGGATGGCGAACATGCCGCCGCCTTGGCTACCAGGCCAACCGGACTATCTGGGAAAGCTCGGCAATGTCGCCATAGATCATCGAACCCTTGACGAGCAAACATTTGTTACCGAGAACTTTGACGAGTGGGCTCGACGCGGTGCAAACCGGCCGGTCCTTGTCCTTGGCGTAGCCATGGTCGATGCTGATGGCAAAGACAGCGAGAGCAATGAGTGTCGTCTTGGTCATATTGGGCCACCCACCAGCTAGCCTCCGCAAAACATAGGACGTGAGTGTCTATTAGCACTTGCTCATATGCAGGTTCATCCATCAATTGAATGAAGCGGCCCATCTCCGATCGCGCGCTGAAGGCAGATCAAAGCCGGCGGAGGCGAGAGAGCGGCCCGGGGCGAGCGCTATAAAATCGCCGCTTCACCATTGCTTTCTAACGAGCTTGCGATGGATCACGTGGAACGGCGAGCAAGCCTGCGGAGCCATCCCATGTGCCCTTCACGCCATACCGACAATGCTCTGCGCATGGGCATGGAGCTGTTGGGCCGCCCGACGGCATTCGATCGCGTCGCCGTTGCAAACAACCAGGAACTGCGCTGCGAACTCGCGCGCATTTGTGGCCCGTATGGCGAGGATGGCTGTCACGATCTCCGACATGTCTTGATAAACGCGTTTCAGATCGCGGTCGGAAATATCCAGGGAGATCGAATTCATCATTGCTTCCCAACGCCGGAAACCCACCAGGATGGGGCTTTCGTTGGAGTTTGCGGCAAGAATCTCTTCCGCCGCAGCGGCGCCTGTGGGTGGAAAGGAGACCGTTGTGCCTACCACCATGCGTCTGGTCATTGCATCAAATTTCATGTCCGCGCTCCTACGACTGAGCGCAATTCTGTAGGGCCGGCGATCTGGTGGCACATTGTTCTGCGTCAAATTTCGGCAACGTCGAAAACCGCCATTGCCTCCCCTGAGGATAAGGGAGGACAACGGCTGGTGGGTCGAAGGAGGCAATTCATCGCAATGTCGCGCCGCTCCCGCTTGCGCGGGGTTGTCCGCCGGGCGATAGATGGCCTCGGTTGAGGGAGGAATCATGCGCAAACTCCTGGTTTCGGTTCTGCTGGCCGTGGCTGCGCTCTACGCGAATTGCGCTCTGGCACTGGACAGCAGCAGACCGCCTGTCGTCGTCACCCCGCTCGTATCCCGCACGACCACCGCTTCCGGTCAGCCGATCACGCTGCCGCAGAAGAACGTGCAGGTGCTGGTGTCGACCTATGACATCGCGCCGGGCGCGACCTTGCCGGTGCACAGGCACCCCTTCCCGCGCTATGCTTATGTCGAGGCTGGAACGCTGAAGGTCACCAATGTTGAGACGGGCAACAGCAACACCTACAAAGCAGGCGATTTCATCATCGAGATGATCGGCCAGTGGCATCAGGCCACGAACATCGGCGATGGCCCGGTCAAGCTCCTGGTGATCGACCAGGTCGAGCAAGGCGCCAAGAACACGGAATTGCGGCAGTAGCCAAGCGTCACGCTCATGTGGCGAAAGGCGTGAGGCAACTCGCCGCCCGCCTTCCCGTTGCGTATCGGATAACCATCTGCCGCCAGCGCAGGACCAGTGCTCAGCTCCAGCTGCCGACCATCTGTCGTGTCGTCGCATTCAGCCGGTTGAAGGCGTTGATCAGGGCGATCTGGACAACCAGCGCGGCAAGCGCCTTTTCATCATAGTGGCGGGCGGCTTCGTCCCAGACATCGTCCGGCACGGCGTCGGGCCGGTCGGCGAGCCTCGTGCCGGCTTCGGCCAGCGCCAGGGCGGCCCGTTCGGCGTCGGTGAAGTAAGGCGTCTCGCGCCATGCCGCCAGCGAAAAAATGCGCTCGTCCTTCTCGCCGGCCTTCTTCAGCTCGCGCGCGTGCATGTCGACGCAGAGGCTGCAGGCATTGATCTGGCTGGCGCGAAGATGAATGAGCTTGCGCGTCACATAGGGTAGGTCGGCCGCCTCGGTCGACTTGTCCAACGCCAGCAGCGCCTGCAGGGCGCCTGGGATGAGCATCACGGGATTCTTGAGTCTGGCTTGCATGGTCTTCTCCTTTTGAAGCGTTTCGTCAGGACGTGTTTTGCCGAGCCCGGAAGCAACCCGTCCGGGATTTCAGAAGATGGAATTTCGGCTGCCGCCGCACGGCCACTGGCCAATTCATAACCGTGCAGCTATATGTTACTCATAACTACACAGTTATAAGACTGTCAAGCCGGGAAATGTCGGCTGGTCCAAATGGCGGTGCGCGGTTCACGCTTTCGCGCCAGCCGCCCGGGTGCTAGGGCTTTGCGCGACATCATGGACTGGATCGCCCCTTGACCACGGAAACCCGCATGCCGCTGATCGAAATCTGCGTCGAAGGCATTGATGGCCTGCTCGCCGCGCAGGCTGCCGGCGCCGACCGGGTCGAACTGTGCGCAAGCCTGGTCGAAGGCGGCATTACGCCGAGCCTCGGCACGGTGCGCACGGCTCTCGACCAGGCGACCGTGCCGTTTCACGTCATGGTGCGGCCGCGCGGCGGCGATTTTCTCTACAGTGAGACCGAATACCGCTCGATGCTCGCCGATGTCGCGGCGCTACGCGACCTCGGGGTGCCGGGCGTGGTGTATGGCTGCCTGAACGCCGACGGCACGATCGACGAGAAGCGCATGGCCGAATTGACGGAGGCCGCCGGCTCCCTGAACGTTACCTGCCATCGCGCCTTCGACATGACACGCGACCCGGCCGAGGCGCTTGAGGCGCTGATTCGGTGCAAGGTCGGCCGCGTGCTGACCAGCGGCCAACGCGACACCGCGATCGAAGGATTGTCCTTGCTGGCGGATCTCGTGCGGAAGGCGGGCGACCGCATCATCATCCTCGGTTGCGGCGGGCTCGATCTCGGCAACATCGCCGAGGTGCGCCAAAAGACCGGTCTGGCCGAAATGCACTTTGCGGCGCTGAAGGACGTGCCAAGCGCCATGCACTACCGCAATCCCAAGGTTGGCATGGGCGGCTCCGATCTCGATCGCGAATACCGCAACACAGTGACCGACACACCGTTGGTGGCGGCGACGATCGCGGCGGCCAGGGCATGACCATCCTGATCGACCGTATAGCGCAAGCCGACGAAGCGGACATACTGGCGCTCAACAACGGGCATGCCGCCGAACTGTCCTGGCTCGAAGCCGAGCGGCTGTCGTTCCTGCTCGGCGAGGCGTTCTACGCACGGCGCATCGGCGATCTCGAAGCCTTCATCATGACCTTCGACCAGGAAGCCAACTACGACAGCCCGAATTTCATCTGGTTCCGCGAACGCTACGAACGCTTCATCTATGTCGACCGCGTCGTCGTGGCGGCACATGCAAGGGGCCGCGGCCATGCGCGCCGGCTCTATCAGGACCTGTTCGAACATGCCGAACGCGCCGGCCACACGCTGGTCACCTGCGAAGTCAACGCCGATCCGCCCAATCCTGCCTCGGACGCGTTCCACGCCGCGCTGGGCTTTAGCGAGGTCGGCGACGCGGTGATCCACGGTGGCAAGAAAGCGGTGCGTTATTTCGTCAAGCAGATCGTCACCTGATTGCTGGCCACACAAAGAAGACACTCCTAATA
>NZ_PNOT02000095.1 GCF_002879535.1 Mesorhizobium intechi | reverse complement strand
GCAATGGTTTGTGAGACTCCATTGATTTCGCTCCAAAGTCCAGGCGTCGTCCTCGGCTGAATTCGTTGCGGTTGCTGCCCAGGAAAATCGCGGAGAATCCGGGTGTTAGCCCCGGTTCCGAAATGCCGTTCTCATGTCATCTCACAAAGCGCGGAAGCCGACGAACAAGACACCTTGCAGGTTGCAAAAAGCGCTCGTTGCGCTGCGGTCGATCTGCTGTTCGGCAGGCGCTCGGGTTGGGGTTACCTGGCTGGAGCCGACGTGGGACTACCGCGCTTCGGCGAAGTGTGAGCCGGAATGACCGATTCTGCCCGGTTTGCCGGCAGTTCTGTTTCAATTCCGTTACATTGCCAGAGCAACGCCAATTTTGTGCCGTTACAAAGTGCGATTAAGTTCGTTTAATCATAAAAAAGAAACGCAGCGAAGGGGAAGGCAATGCATGCGAAAGTTAAGATCATCACCCGCGAACACCGCCTCCAGTCTCCAGAGCGCGCTGACCGCCGCCCGAAACTGGCGCTACGCCAACGCGCCAGCGACCACCCCATGGCCATGTTCCTGGGGCTGGCTGCTTGCGCCGTCATC
Organism: Mesorhizobium intechi; assembly: GCF_002879535.1. Classification (GTDB taxonomy): domain Bacteria; phylum Pseudomonadota; class Alphaproteobacteria; order Rhizobiales; family Rhizobiaceae; genus Mesorhizobium; species Mesorhizobium intechi. The sequence continues at coordinate 2,669 of NZ_PNOT02000095.1, read as the reverse complement.
GGCATGGCGGTTACGCCGCCAGTCGGGCCGGCCTTCGCCTCGCTAAATCCGCCGGCCAATTTGGTCGACGGGGCGCCAACGACAATCAAGACCGATCGGCTGCCGATGTCGGCGCTCGACTTTGCCTGCAAGGGGCAGGCATGGGGCGCCGAGAGCGTCGATTGCCTGCGCGCCATCGCCGAACAGTCCGGGACGCACAAGGCCCGTGCGATCCGCATGATCGCCAATGCCGCGCCGCTGACCAACACGCCGAACATTTTCTGATTTCCGTCGAAGCGTGATCCCGGAACCGTTCCCTTTCGGGACCCTGCTCTGACCTCCCCGAGCGCTCCTCCAGCGCTCCATTCAGCTCCCGCCGCACAGTCGGCCGGGAGCCTCTTTTTTGGCAACTCCAGGAAAAATATGAGCGGTCTTCCCGGGACAAGCGCGTAGCGCTTTCCCTGAGCATCGCGTCAAGACAAAGAGTTAGAGCCGTTTGCCGTTTCCATGAAACGGTAAACCGTTCTAGCCCTTCAACGTGGCTTGCTCGGCAATGGTTGAAAGCACGCTGCGCACGTCCAGCGTGCTGAACGGCTTTTCCAGGATCTGCGGCCGCTGCTGCGCCGGCAAGGCTTCGATTTCCGCCTTGGCGCCGATCAGGTCGCCGGTGACCAGCACGAAACGCCGTGCCAGTTCGGGCCGCTCGGCCAGCAGTTCGCGGTAGATGGCCATGCCTGATGTGCCGGGCATGCGCAGGTCAGAAAAGACGATGTCGGGCGGCATGTGGCCGCTCAAGGTGGCGGTGCCCGATTCCCAGACCGGCGCGATGCGCGACTTGATGCCCATCAATTCGAGAATGTCGGACAAGGAGCCCGCGACATCAGGCTCGTCGTCGATGATCAAGGCATGACGCAGGCCGCTCGAGTGTGGCTGGCTTTCGCCGGCGGCAGCGATGCCCGCCGAAATGGCCGGCAGTTGGACAACGAAACGCGCGCCTCGGGGCTGCACTTCCTCGAACCAGACATTGCCATTATGCCGCTCGATGATCGATTTCGAGATCGACAGGCCGATGCCGGTGCCAACACCGACCGGCTTGGTGGTGAAGTAGGATTCGAAGATGCGGTTGCGGATCGCTTCGGGAATGCCAGGTCCGTTGTCCTCGACCGAGAAGCCGGGATTGCCGCGATCGCCGCGGAAGGTCCGCACCTTGATCAACCGGTCGCCGGCAATGCCGGCGAGGGCGTGCTGGCTGTTGATGAGGAAATTGGCCGCCACCTGCGTCACATGGTCGGCGTCCGCCATGGCCAGCAGCGGACCCGGCGCGAAATCGGTGTCGATGATGATGCCGCTCGAGCGTGCGCCATAGGCGGTCACCTCAAGGGCAGCGCGGATCACCTGGTTGAGATCGGTCTCGGCCTGGGCCGCGGGATGAAGTCGGACCATCGACAGGAAGCTCTTGACGATGCGGCCGCAGCGCTCGGCCGCGGCGCGCACCTTCTCGGCGCGAACCTTGGTCTGCGGGTCGGAGGCGAATTCGTGCAACAGCGTCGATTGCGCGACCACCACCGCCAGCGGATTGTTGAGCTCGTGCGAAACGCCGGCCAGCAGCGAGCCCATTGCCGCCATCTTCTCGTTCTGGTGCAGCTTCTCGCGCTGCCGGTTGATCTCTTCCTCGGCACGCAGCCTGTCGCGCAGGTCGCGGATGGAGCCGAAGATCAGGCAGCGGTCGGCGACCCGCATCTCGGTCGCCGTCAGCTCGATCGGAAACACCTCGCCGGCGGCATTCTGGGTGACGGTCTCGAGCCGCTGGCCGACCATCGGCGCGCCACGGCCCGACATGTAGTCGGCGCCCGAAGAATAGCCCTTGCGGTAGTATTCCGGCACGACGGTGTCGAGCAGATCCTTGCCGAGGATGTCGCTGCGCTGGTAGCCGAACATCTTTTCGGCGGCAGGATTGAATTCGATGATCGAGCCGGCCTCGTCGATGACGATGATGGCGTCGAGCGAAGCCTGCAGCATGGTGCGGCGGATCACTTCGCTGGCATGGGCGTCGGAGGGCGAGTGTTCGATCGCGTCGCCAATGGCGAGTGCGATGATGTGCAGCGCCGCCTCCTCCTCGTCGGTCCACTCGCGTTCGTCGACGCAATCGTTGACCGCGAGCGTGCCCCACAGATGGCCATGGGCGAAGACCGACACCGACAGGAACGACTTGATGTTCTGCTTTTCGAAATCGGTTCTCAGGAACCCTTCGAGATTGCGCGTATGCCCGGCAAAGATCTTGCCCTGTCGCTCGTCCTCGGCAATGCGCTCCAGCAGTGGGTCCGAATTGACGATCGACTGCATGATCACGGTCGGCGAGGCCAGTTCGCCGCCAAAGTCGGGATCAATCCAGTAGGCGGCAACCGACTGGGCAAAACCCTGGCCCGGCAGTTCGCGCAAGCGGAACAGGATGCCGCGCTGGCATTCGATGGCCCGGCAAAGGGTTTCCAGTATGCCGTCCATCTCGCGCTGCCAGTCGCCGGCCTCGCGCAGCCGGCGAACGACGCGCACGGCCGCCATCGCAGCGCCCTGCCTGAAACCCTGCATATCCCTGCTTGTTGCTTCGCCCGTCATTTTCAGCCGTTATCCCAAGCACGCCAATCCGGTCGGCCCAATTCGATCGGCGAGCAACGGCTGCGAACCTGAGACCC
>NZ_PNOT02000133.1 GCF_002879535.1 Mesorhizobium intechi | reverse complement strand
CAACCGGGCGAACCGTGCTCAAGGCTGCAGCGGAGCGCATCGTACCCTGCATCATGGAACTTGGCGGCAAATCAGCCGCTGTCGTCTATTCCGATGCCGATCTCGATGCCGTCGTGGAAGCGGTGCGTATCGGAACGTATCTAAATGCTGGCCAGAATTGCAACAACCTAACAAGATTGCTTGTAGAGCGTTCAATCGCTGATGAAACGTTAGAAAGGGTGAAGGCTTGCGTCGAAGGACTGTCAATTGGGCCAGGGCGCGAAAACTGCGACATCACCCCGTTGATCTCTCAAAAACAGCGAGAGGGAGTCGAGAGAGCCTGCCAGATGGCCCTGTCGCAAGGGGCACGTCTTGTGACCGGCGGAACTGCACTTTCGGAGCGAAGTGGCTATTTCATGGCGCCGACTGTATTTGCCGACGTCGCGCCCGACAGTAGCCTTTTCCAGAAAGAAGTCTTCGGCCCTGTTCTTTCCGTTACTGCTTTCGATGATCCGATAAAAGGTATCGAACTGGCCAACGATACCGATCAAGGCTTGGCAGCGGGCGTTTTCACCCGGAATATCGACCGGGCTCTTTGGAGCGCGGATCGCCTTTGGGCTGGCCAGGTGTACGTGAATGGATGGTACGTCGGCGGCGTAGAAACGCCGTTCGGTGGAGTGAAGCAGTCTGGCTACGGCAGGGAAAAGGGTCAGGAAGCCGTTGATGGATACGTGCAGACCAGAAATATTGGCATCCGGATCTCACAGCAGCGGGCAGAGGAGCCCAGCACGATAGAGTGATACAAACGGTATTGTTATTCCCCCATCCGCGATTGGAAGTCTTCCGGCGGAGATTTAGCCGTTGATGCTGGCCTGGAGTTTTCACACGGCAATGTCGCGCAGGTTGGTTGGTGTTTTCGAGCCGGATTTTCTAGATCGAGGTCGTCTTGCGGTCGAGCCTCACAGGAACAACGTCCGGCCGCGGATCACCCGGCGTCGGGACTGTCAGGAATTCTGTGCGTGAGGCCATGATGATGAAAAGGAGAGAACCATCACATGGCTATCGAGAAGGAACTTCTGGACCAACTGCTTGCAGGTCGCGATCCGAATGAGGTTTTCGCCAGATGCAGGTGACCACGACTTCGCCGAGGCGCGGCCGAACGAGGCGACAAGCTCACGAGGCACGCGTCGCGTGTTGACGCCCACCAGGTAGCCTCGAAGCGATGCTCGGCGACCTTCATGCGTCGATGAGTGGCGCGAGCCATGTTCCATCAATCTTGTCCCTTCGGTCCGTAGCCGCTCGCGGGAACGTGTGAAATTCGCCGATGGCCTGTCAAAGTGCGCGCACGGTAGCCGGCAACATCGGCGGCCTATCCGCACCGACGGCTCTTGGCCAAAACTGGGGCAGGCAAGCACCGCCCCAGAGAATATGTAGCGAGGCACCCCGAATCTCAGCCGCAGGCGTTCAAAATTGCAATAAATCGTTTACGCGACTTATCAAAACCTTCGCGAAATCAGATCCCTGAGAATGGTAGCTTGCCCACAAGGCTGACGTCAGGCCGAATAACAAGTCGACGCCTGATTACCTCTCGGGCCGTCGCACAGCATTGCGGAGGTCGACGGTAATGGCAAAAAAGGCTCTCGTGCTGGTGGAAGGCAACAGGAGTATTGGTCTGCTATACGTCAGAGCGGCCAAGCGTCTTGGTCTTCATCCCATTACCTTCTCGGCTGATCCAACCCAGTACGATTATCTTAAGGCGGACGGTACAGAGGCAATCAGTGTTGATACCGACGATCTAGATGCGCTGATCTGCGAATGTTCCTGGCTGCGCGCAACCTATGACATTGCTGGCATCACTGGCTTTACAGGTCTTGATGAGTTGGCCTACGCCACAGTAGGTAAGCTATGTCGGTCCTTCGATCTGCCGGGACCGAACCCCAGAGCGATTGAACGATGCTGCGACAAGTTCACTCAACGTCAGCTCCTCGCAGAGGCCGGCGTTCCAATGCCGGCTTATCGCTTAGCAGCCAATGCCGCGGACGTCGAAAGCTGTGCAGCAGAGATAAACCTCCCCGTCATTCTTAAGCCTGCCGTGGGCAGCGGCAGCAGCGGTGTCCTATTATGCCGCAACGTTGATGAACTGGCTAAACATACGACCCATCTGTTGTGTGGGAAGCACAAGTGGCGGTCTTCGCCGAGAATACTGGTCGAAGAATTCGCCCAAGGCCCCTATTATTGGGCTGACATGATGGGAGATGAGGTCATTGGAATCGGCGGCGCTGACTTCGGCCGCCCACCGCATTTTATCCATCGTGGGTGCACCTATCCAGCCGTGCTTACTGACGACGAGCAGCAGCGTGTCGCCGATGTGTCGCTGACCTGTTTGCAAGCTCTCGACCTTGGCTGGGGACCATCGAACATTGGATTCCGCTGGACAATGCGTGGCCCAGTCGTCATCGAGGTCAATCCGCGTCTTGCTGGCGCGCCCGGTCCTCAAATGGTTAATTTAGCTTATGGTGTGGATGTCGTCACCGAGCACATCAAAGTTGTTATCGGCGAAGAATGGGACTTGCGAAGAACCCGTTCGCATTTTGCGGGCGCGCGGTTCCTCCTCCCTGAAGGTGATGGCATCCTCGACTGGATTGATGGCGACAGTCGAGCGGCTGCCGTGGAAGGTGTCGCCGAGGTCAAACTGCATGTTCAACCCAAGACCCCTATCGTCAGGGAAGGCGACTACCGAGATACGATCGGACATGTCATCGCCGCTTCCCCGAGCCGCCCTCAGACCGACGCGATTCTTCAGCATGCCGTGGCCTTGATTGATTGGTCGATCAAGTCGGTTTCTGCCCCTGGCGAACAGCAACACCCGTGGTCGCCTTAACGCCGACGGCGTGCGGAGAGGGTGACAATTGAAGGCAATCAAGAGCAGCAGAAGCGCAAACGGAACGGTGTGGTGTCAACTATTGGATGACGATCGCGCCGAGGGTGAGGCTGAACTTGCCGTTGCCAAGGCCCCCGGCACCGAGGATCGCATTGGACCCTGAGCTGGTATGCGAAGTTCTCAACTTCAATCCTCGCGGATGAGGGAGGGAGACAATGCTCATTGTCGCGAAGGAAATGGCATTCGCGGGGGACGTCCGATCTCACGATCTTTCTCTACGGCGGCAGTGAGGTTGATGGCGCAGATCGGTACACTCGTCGTGAACGTTGCCAATAGGTATTGGCCCTCACTCGCGAAAATGACTAGCCGTCATTGCGCCTTGCTGCTGAGCAGGGAATTTGAAGGTGAGAGGGTGAGAGCGGACAGAATGCTGAACGATAGACAGTCGCATGGGCTTTGGGAGCGGACAGCTCCGCCGCCGCCTGCAACAGAGAAGCTGGTAGGCGACATCGTCGCCGATGTGGCGATCGTCGGTGCGGGCTACACCGGATTATCCGCTGCGCTGCACCTTGCCGAGCGGGGGCTGGATGCCGTCGTGATCGAGGCAGCCGAAATTGGTTTTGGCGCCGCCGGGCGGAGCACCGGATTGGTAAATGCGGGCCTCTGGGTGATGCCATCGGCCCTCAAGGAGACGCTCGGTCCGGTGTATGATGGTCGTTTGCTGGATTTACTGCGCGATTCGCCACGCACCGTCTTCGAGATCATCGACAAACACAACTTGCCGTGTGAGCTGAAGCGGGCCGGCACGATCCACTGCGGAGCTGATAAGAAGGGCGTCGCCGAAATCGCAGAGCGAGCTCGGCAGTGGCAGGCGCTCGACGCCCCGGTTCACATCCTTGATGCCGGCGAGACGCGTGCAAAGACAGGCACCTCGGCCTTCGCCGCAGGGCTCCTCGACCTCCGTGCAGGAACGATCCAGCCGCTCGCCTATGCGCGCGGCCTAGCTGGCAGATGGGTCTCCCGCCTGGATCAGAAGCTCGTGTGAGGACTTAGCAGGCAGAGAGACTCCCGCGCTCAGCGATCATCAGATGCAATTCGCATTGGCCTACTTCACCCAACGTCAGTTCCAGCCCAGGTGATCTCAACACCGCTTTTAGGCACATCTCGCTGCGCAAAGCCGATTTCCTGCGTGGGGGGCGGGCGATTTGCATAAATCAGGCACTCACATGCGCTACAGTTACCAGGGCACTCGGAGCCGTCCAATCTTCTTATTGTAAGCAGCCTCATGCGGCTGGTTTTGTGAAGGATAACGCAACTACGCCTCCTCCCAAGGCGCACCTGCCCGGCAGCGAGCTCAGTCTCCTGCCGGGCGTGCTGAGGGTCTGCACACCGAGGCAGCGTCGAGCCCCTTAATGATAGCGGACAGAATGCTGAACGATAGACAGTCGCATGGGCTTTGGGAGCGGACAGCTCCGCCGCCGCCTGCAACAGAGAAGCTGGTAGGCGACATCGTCGCCGATGTGGCGATCGTCGGTGCGGGCTACACCGGATTATCCGCTGCGCTGCACCTTGCCGAGCGGGGGCTGGATGCCGTCGTGATCGAGGCAGCCGAAATTGGTTTTGGCGCCGCCGGGCGGAGCACCGGATTGGTAAATGCGGGCCTCTGGGTGATGCCATCGGCCCTCAAGGAGACGCTCGGTCCGGTGTATGGTGGTCGTTTGCTGGATTTGCTGCGCGATTCGCCACGCACCGTCTTCGAGATCATCGACAAACACAACTTGCCGTGTGAGCTAAAGCGGGCTGGCACGATCCACTGCGGAGCCGATAAGAAGGGCGTCGCCGAAATCGCAGAGCGAGCGCGGCAGTGGCAGGCGCTCGACGCCCCGGTTCACATCCTTGATGCCGGCGAGACGCGTGCCAAGACAGGCACCTCGGCCTTCGCCGCAGGGCTCCTCGACCTGCGTGCAGGAACGATCCAGCCGCTCGCCTATGTGCGCGGCCTGGCTGGCGCGGCGATTGCCGCCGGCGCGACCGTCTTCACCGCGAGCCCGGTCGAGCACATCGCGCGCGAGGGCGGCGTCTGGCGGCTAGCCACGCGAAGTGGAAGCGCCCGGGCCAAGTGGGCCGTTGTTTCGACCGACACCTACACCTCGCGCATCCTCCCCGAGCTGCGCCGCGAACAAGTGGTGCTGCCGTTCTTCCATGTTGCGACTGCGCCGCTAAGTCACAGAATTCGCCACACGATCCTGCCCGAAGGGCACGGCGCCTGGGATACCCGCACCGTGCTGACCGCTTTTCGCACGGACAATGCCGGACGCCTCATCGTCGGCAGCGTCGGCGCGCTCCGCGGCACCGGAATCGCTATTCATCGTAACTGGGCGCGGCGGCGTATCCGGGCGCTCTTCCCGCAGATCGGTGAGGTCGAGTTGGAGCACGAGTGGTACGGCCGGATCGGCATGACGAACGACCATCTGCCTCGCCTTCACCTCCCAGCGGAAAACATGATCGCGCTGACGGGTTTCAACGGACGAGGCATCGCGCCTGGCACAGTGTTCGGCCGCGAGCTCGCCCGCCATATCAGCGGCGAGCTGCCGCTCGACGGGATGTTCCTGCCGGTATCTTCCGCGCGGAGCGCCTCTTTTCGGGCCATCAGAGAAGGTTACTATGAGCTAGGTGCGCAGATCGCGCATTTGCCACCGGCCTGCTGATCTCGGGGGCACGGTCCTCGCGACCTCTGGGCATGAGCTAGCCGGAATGCACCCCGCGCTACGCGTCAGCCCTCCAGGGATGCCGCAGCCTCGAGATAGCACTGGTGAAGGGCGGGTCGCTGCAATCGGCTTGAGATCCACCAGCAGCAGTAGACGAAACTAGAAGACCCGAAACGGGTGGAAAGAGTGGCCGCAAACACTCAAAAGACGAGGCTTCGGATTTCCTGCCGCTCATTGGGCGTGTCTAAACTCTCCCCGCACGGCTTCTGACAAGATGAGCTCCGTACGCCTACAAGCGGAGGGAATTGGCTATCTTCATAGTGGCCAACAGGATGGCGTGTTTCTGCGGAATTCGCACACAATCGCCGCTTTCCGGCCGCAAGACGGTCTCATTCGCAGATCTTCGCTTCAACGTTGTGCTAGCCTGCAGCCGCAGGATGGGGAGGAATTGTTGCTCTTTGACTATATAATTGTAGGTGGCGGCTCATCTGGATGCGTCCTAGCGAACAGATTGTCGGCCAATGGCAGTCAGGTGTTGCTCATCGAGGCCGGGCCTGATTTCCCCCCAAACGAAATTCCTGACGATATTCTCGACGGCAATCCCACACGCGCTTACTACAATCAGCGGTATCAATGGCCATCGCTTACCGCAGCCATCGCCCGAGATGGCAACAGACGCGTGCACTACGAGCAGGCTCGGGTCATAGGTGGAGGCTCCAGTATCAACGCTCAGGTCGCCAACCGGGGCGGCCCCGCCGATTATGATGAGTGGGCGTCCACCGGGGCAACGGGTTGGGACTGGGAAGGCGTATTGCCATATTTCCGCAGACTCGAATGCGATCTGGATTTTCGCGATCACTTCCACGGCAATAGTGGGCCGCTGCCGATTAGCCGGGCGGACAAACGAGAGTGGTCAGGGTTCGTCAATGCGGTGTCGACGGCTTTACAGGATGAAAATATACCCTTTCGGCCAGACTTTAACGGTGAGTTCCGCGATGGCCACTCAGTTGTTCCACTGACAAACCTCAACCGTCGCCGCGTATCAGCCGCGATGGCCTATTTGCCAGAGAGTGTCCGTGCTCGGCCGAATCTCAGAATTTTATCAGAGACTGTGGTCGTAAAACTCACCTTTTCAGGTCGACAAATAACGGGCGTCGATACTGAGAGTAAGGCTGGTCACCAATCTTATAGCGCCCCAGAGGTTATTCTATGTGCGGGCGCTATTCATTCGCCTACGATACTGATGCGATCCGGTATTGGTCCGGGAAGAGTGTTGTCAGAGGTCGGCATTCAAGTTGTCGCAAATGTTGAAGGGGTCGGAAAAAATCTCCAGGAGCATGCCGGGGTCGCCATCTCGGCTTACTTGAGACCGGAGGATCGGATGTCGCCGACCGCGACCGGATATATCCAGATGCATGCCCGGTATTCATCCGGTCACGACGGTTGCCCGCCTACCGATATGGCCATCTCAGCTCTGGCGAAATCTGCGTGGCATCCCGTTGGCAAACGTTTAGGGACGCTGAATTTCTGGGTCAATCGTGTCTATTCGACAGGAACGGTCTTGCTCAAGAGTTCGTCTCATCTCGTTGAGCCAGAAGTGAATTTCGATATGTTGAGCGACCAGCGCGACGCTGAGCGATTGAAAAACGCGTTTCGATTCGTTGCGAGACTGATAAATCATAAGGCCTTGACGCACACGGCGCTTGACCCCTTTCCTTCTACGTGGACTGGACGAGCAAAGCGGATCGGCAAGTACAACCGTTTGAACTACGGTCTCACCTCTTTTCTCGCAGCCCTTATGGATAGTTCCTCCTCGCTCCGACGTAGCCTGATCAGGTTTGCAATCACTGACGGTCGCAGCATCTCAGACCTTCTAAATAGTGACGAGCTTCTTGATAGCTTCGTACGACAAAACGTTTTTGGGAACTTTCATCCCACTTCAACTTGCAAAATGGGATCTGCGCATGATCCAAACAGTGTGACGGATTCGACTGGGCGCGTTCATGGACTATCGGGTTTAAGAGTCGCCGATGCCTCGGTGATGCCATTCTGCCCACGAGCAAATACCAACATTCCAACGATTATGGTCGCCGAGAAACTGTCTGACGCCATACTTCGTGAACGGGGGTGGCAATGAAGGTGACGTTTTCTCAAGGGGGGGTCTGCGCTTGCCGAATAACCAAGAATACTAGCCGACCGCCGATAATCTCTAGAGGTCCGTTGCAAACGCGGGGATTTGCCTCATCTCGAAGCGAGATGGGGCCGATACACACAATGCATTGGACTGTAGCGGTTCATCCCTGGAAGCTTCCTAGTGATATAACACACTACGCGGAACCGCGCATCTAGGATGCCCCCGGGAGCGGCGGCGCAGATGTGGCTCGAGCTAGCAGACCCGAGGCGCGGGTCTGCTCAATTTGGTAGGAGACAAGAATGCGCAGCGTCAATGATTTCCGGGATATTCATGATGAGGCTATCGCTTGGCGTCGTCACCTCCACCAGAATCCGGAACTTGGATACAACGTGCACAATACCGCCCGCTTCGTCGCCGAAAAGCTTGCTTCCTTCGGGATAAATCATATCGAGACGGGCATCGCCGAGACCGGTGTCGTCGCGGTGATCCAAGGTGCAGGCGGGGATGGACCGACGATTGGCCTGCGCGCGGATATGGACGCGCTGCCGATCGTCGAGGCTACCGGCAAGCCCTGGACTTCGCAGGTCGAGGGGAAGATGCACGCCTGCGGTCACGACGGCCACACCGCCATGCTGCTGGGTGCCGCTAAGCATCTCTCCGCCACGCGGAACTTCAAAGGTTCGGTGGCGCTCATTTTCCAGCCCGCCGAGGAAGACGGGCAGGGCGCCGGTCGAATGGTGCAAGAAGGCTTGATGGACAGGTTCAATATCTCCCAAGTCTTCGGTATGCACAACATGCCAGGCATTGACGTGGGCAGGTTCGGTATTCGCGACGGATCGATTATGGCGGCCCTCGACGAATTTGACATCACCATTACCGGCCGGGGCGGACACGCCGCAACGCCTCATTTTACTATAGATCCGGTGGTGGTCGGAGCACAGATCATCACGGCCCTACAGACCTTGGTTTCCCGAAATCTCGATCCGACGGAAGCGCTCGTTGTGTCAGTGCCGAAATTCACCGGAAGTGAATCCTACCACATCATACCTGACTCCGTGACGCTGGGCGGAACCGTTAGGAGCCTATCGCCAGCATTGCGTGATTTTGCGGAAAAACAAATCAAGGTCTGCGCTGAAAATATCGCGGCAGCTTTCGGGGCTAAAGTGGAATATCGGCATAGGCGTCTCGAGCCGTTGACGTT
>NZ_PNOT02000207.1 GCF_002879535.1 Mesorhizobium intechi | reverse complement strand
TGCACCGCCCGCCCTGTGTCCTCGACTTGACGCGATTCCAGACGGAATTTTTCCGGCTGATCCTACGGCCAGCGCACCTCCGGCGGCAGGCTGGACAGGATCGAGGCGACATTGCCGCCGGTCTTCAGGCCGAAGATGGTGCCGCGATCGTGAAGCAGGTTGAATTCGACATAGCGGCCACGGCGGATGAGCTGCTCGTCGCGATCGCCGTCCGTCCAGTTTTCGTTGAAATTGGCGCGCGCGAGGTGGCCGTAGACGACGAGGAACGAGCGTCCGACGTCCTGGACGAAGTTGAAGTCGGCGTTCCAACCGCCCTTGTCCTCGCCAGAATGCAACCAGTCGAAGAAAATCCCGCCAACGCCGCGCGGCTCGTTGCGGTGGGGCAGGAAGAAATACTCGTCGCACCAGGCCCTGAATTTCGGGTGGTCGGCGACGGCGGCGTTCTTTTCACAAGCGAACTGCATGGCGCGGTGGAAGGCAACGGTGTCGGGATCGTCCTGGGTGCGGCGGCGGTCGAGCACCGGCGTCAGATCGGCGCCGCCGCCGAACCATTGCCTCGAGGTGACGACCATGCGCGTGTTCATGTGAACGGCCGGAACGTTGGGATTCCAGGGATGTGCGATCAGCGAGATGCCGGACGCCCAGAAGCGCGGGTCTTCCTCGGCGCCGGGCATCTGCTTCCTGAATTCGGGCGAGAACTCGCCGTAGACGGTCGAGGTGTGGACGCCGACCTTCTCGAAGACGCGGCCATGCATCATCGACATCGTGCCGCCGCCACCCTTGCCCTGGTCACGCTCCCACGGCGTCTTTTCGAAACGGCCCGGCGACCATGAGGCGAGGGGGCCCTGGAGATCCTGCTCGATCTGTTCGAAGGCGCCGCAGATGCGTTCGCGCAGCGCCTCGAACCACAGGCGCGCCTTCATCTTCTTCTCTTCAATGTCGGCGGGCAGGCCAGCGGGTATTTCAGGTCGTTCCAAAGTGCCGTCTCCGGTTGCGGGGTGGCCCGCCCCTACAAATGACTCGTCTTTTGCCGGCGCGATCCCTAATCTCTTAGGGAACAGGGTCAAGTCACTTTGCTTTTGCGCATGATCCTTTCGGGGGTCATGCGTCAGGTGCAGGGAGTTGTTTCGTGCGCACCCCGGCAAGACCGCCGCTGGATGGCCTGAAGAAACGGCTCGATCAGAGCCGGACCGAGCGCGCACGCATGCCGCGCGACGGTTTTCTGCGCGAGACCTTCGTCCTGCCGCGCTCCGATGCGCGGCTCAAGGCCAAGGAATGGTTCGAGCGCTTTCCCAAACAAGCCTACTGGACCGAGATCGAAAGCTGGTTCGAACGCCCGGGCGACCTGATCGAGTTCACCATCAGGCGGTTGCCGGCGGCGGACTAGGGGCCGACCAACAGCCTGCGCGCGCCCGCTCCTTCCCTTGCCAGCCGGTCGCCCTTGTTCCTTAGCGGGCATTTGTCGATCGACATGCAGCCGCAGCCGATGCAGTCGGTCAGCCCGTCACGCAGCTTCTTCAGCTGATCGATCTTGTGGTCGAGCGCGTCGCGCCAGGCGGTCGACAGCAATCCCCAGTCGTCGCGCGTCGGCGTGCGGCCTTCGGGCAGCGACGCCAGGGCTTCGCCGATTTCGGCGAGCGAGATGCCGACCTCCTGCGCGACCTTGATGATTGCCACCCGCCGCAGCACGTCGCGGCCGTAACGTCGCTGGTTGCCTGAGGTGCGGTGGCTGCGGATCAGCCCGCGCGCTTCATAGAAATGCAGCGCCGATACCGCCACGCCGCTGCGCATGGCCACCTGGCCGACCGTCAATTCCGTTCCTGGAGCCATTTTCGATTTTCCGCTTGACCTCAAGTTAAGTTGAGCTTGTAGCGAAGAAACGTCGATAGGGCAAATGACAGGAGAAGGCGATGTGCGCCTTGATGAGAATGGCCGGAGAAACCGCTGTCGTCGGCGACGGCAAGGCTGTCGGTGGGCCGCCGATCCTATCCGAGCTGCCGGACGGCTTCGCCCGCCACCATGGCGACGGACAGCGCGACGTTGATGCTGCGCGCGCTGCCCTGCATGGGGATGGTCAGCCGCGCATCCGCCGCCTGATGGACAGGATCCGGCACGCCCGCGGATTCGCGGCCGAACAGAAGGATGTCGCCGTTCGCAAAGCTGAAGCTGGTGTAGGGGGTCGCAGCCTTGGTCGACAGAAGCACCAGCCGGCTCCCGTCCTTCTTGCGCCAGTTCTCGAAGGCGTTCCAGTCAATGTGCCGGGTCAGGGCAGCCATTTCGAGATAGTCCATGCCGGCACGCTTGAGCGCCTTGTCGGAAAGCGGAAAGCCGGCCGGCTCGATGATGTCGACGCCAAGGCCGAGGCAAGCGGCGAAGCGCAGGATTGTCCCGGTATTGCCGGCAATATCCGGCTGGTAGAGCGCGATGCGGAGACGACGGTTCATTTCCGTATCTTTCTAATAAGTGGCAGATCGGCCACAGGAACTTCCCGGTTTTGGAAATTGCTGGGCCTGCGGGTGGCCATTTTCTGCGAAGTCGGGTATGTCAGTCGCATTGTCAATCCGAACCGATGGAGGGGACATTCATGATGACCATGCACATCCAGCGCCCCTCTCGTGGGCTTGTACGCCTGCCGGCGGCTTCGGTACGACGATTCTCCTGACTCTCTAAGACTTGATCGCACCGATTCCCGCCGAAACGATTTTTCGGCACTCGAAGGAATCCTGCGATGTTTTTCAAAAAGTCAAAAGGGCTGAACGCCCCACCTGAACATGTCCGGACCGACTCGTTCAGTCGTGTCCGGACCGAGGCTTGTCGTGTCCAGATCGATGCCGAGCGTCGGTCGCGGACGGAAGCAATCCGCGCCTCCGGCCGAATGCCGGCGGACGATGTTGCCTGGCCTTTTCATCTCTATTTTCACACGGAGGACGGACCGATGTTCGATCCCTACAGAATACCGGGCTCGAGGAGCCTGCATATCCACCGACTGCCGACCTGGGCGCTGCTGATCGGCGAGACCTATTCGTCCGCGGTCCATGCCGAAGTCCGTCGCCGGCCGCATCGCGGCATGCTGCCGGATGTCGATTTCTCGCATGCTGTTCCGGACCCCAGCCGGCCTTCGCTGGTGCGCCGGATCATCCGGCTCATCAGGCCGGGTGGTAAAATCCGGCTTGTCGACGCCACGTCGTCAGGATCGGCAAACGAGCCTGTCGGCGAAAAGCCCGCGAGCCCCTATATTGGCCGAAGCAGGGCCGACGGTCCGGACGATTCCGGACCGTCGGCCCTCGGCGCCACACGGTCCGAGGACTTCGTACATTCACGCGCCGCGTAAGCGGAAAACAGATTTTCACAGGCATGACCCATGGTGTTGTTTAGCTGGTTTGAAAGAAGGCTCGATCCGTTCCCCGCTGCGGAACCGGTCGAGCCGCCAAAGACGCTGGTAGCCTTCTGCCTGCATTATACGCGCGGCGCCTGGCCCTATATTCTCGTTGACGCGGTGCTGGTGGCGGCCATCGCCATCGCGGAAGTGTGGATGTTCGGCTTCCTCGGTCGCATCGTCGACTGGCTGTCCGGGCAGAATCGCGAAACCTTCCTGCAGACGGAAGGCTGGAAGCTTGCCGGAATGGCATTCATCGTGCTGTTCGCACTGCCGGGCACGGTATGGGTGCATTCGCTGCTGAACCAGCAGACGCTGATGGGCAATTATCCGATGCGCATCCGTTGGCAGGTGCACCGCTACCTGCTCAACCAGTCGATGAGCTTCTACCAGGACGAGTTCGCCGGCCGCATCGCCACCAAGCTGATGCAGACCGCGCTCGCCGTGCGCGAATGCGTCATCAAAGTGATCGACGTGCTCAACTACGTCATCGTCTATTTCCTGGGCATGCTGTTGATCGTCGGCTCGGCTGACTGGCGGCTGGCCGCGCCTCTGGCGGTCTGGCTGGTCGGCTACGTGCTGTTGCTTCGCTACTTCATTCCCCGCCTTGGCAGAGTCGGGGAGGAGCAGGCCAATGCGCGCTCGATCATGACTGGTCGCGTCGTCGACAGCTACTCCAACATCCAGACGGTCAAGCTGTTCAGCCATGCCAAGCGCGAGGCGACTTTCGCCAGGGAAGGCATGATGGGCTTCCTCGACACGGTCTACCGGTCGATGCGGCTGGTGACGGTGCTTTTCGGCACACTCTACATTCTGAACGCCCTGCTGCTGTTCTCGGTCACCGCCATTTCGCTGTGGCTGTGGATGGGGCAAGTTGTGACGATCGGCGCGGTCGCCGTGGTCATCGGCCTGGTGCTGCGGATGTGGGGCATGTCGCAGTGGATCATGTGGGAGATGTCGGGCCTGTTCGAGAACATCGGCACCGTACAGGACGGCATCGCCTCGATCTCGCTGCCGCGCCTTGTCGAGGACAGGCCGGATGCGAAGGAGATCGCCGTTTCCAGGGGCGAGATCCGCTTCGAGGACATCCGCTTCCACTATGGCAAGCAGAAAGGCGTGATCGAAAACCTGTCGTTGACGGTCAAGCCGGGCGAGAAGGTCGGCATTGTCGGCCGCTCCGGCGCCGGCAAGTCGACGCTGGTCAATCTGCTGTTGCGTTTCTACGATCTGGAAGCTGGCCGGATCCTGATCGATGGCCAGGAGATCGCCGGCGTGAAGCAGGATTCGCTGCGCGCCCAGATCGGCATGGTAACGCAGGACACCTCGCTTTTGCATCGTTCGGTGCGCGAGAACATCCTCTATGGCCGGCCCGATGCTTCGGAGGAGATGCTTGTCGAGGCGGCGCGGCGGGCCGAGGCACTGGACTTCATTGGCGGGCTCGCGGATCACAAGGGCCGCAAGGGCTTCGACGCCTATGTCGGTGACCGCGGCGTCAAATTGTCCGGCGGCCAGCGGCAACGCATCGCCATAGCTCGCGTTATGTTGAAGGATGCGCCTATACTTATCCTTGACGAGGCGACGTCGGCGCTGGATTCCGAGGCGGAAGCGGCCATCCAGGAGAACCTCTACAAGCTCATGCAGGGCAAGACCGTCATCGCCATCGCCCACCGGCTGTCGACAATCGCCGCGATGGACAGGCTCGTGGTGATGGATCAGGGCCACGTCATCGAGGAAGGTTCGCACGAGGAACTGGTCGCCAAGGGCGGGCTCTACGCGCAGCTGTGGCAGCGCCAGTCGGGCGGGTTCCTGCTCGAGGACATACCGGCCGATGTCGCCAATGACGTTATCGCGAAGGGGCAAGCCGCAGAATGATGGCCGCCGCATGATGACAGCCATCTATCGCTGGTTCGAGAACTGGGTCTATCCGTTCAGGGAGCCGGCGAATCTTCGGCCGCCGTCGAGTGTCGGCGGCTTCCTATGGCACTATGTCGGCCAGGCGAAGTTCGCTTTCTTCGCCATGCTGGTCATCGGCGGCATCGCGCCGCTTGTCGAGGCCGGCCTGTTCTACTTCGTAGGGCGGCTGGTCGACATCCTCGACCAGCTTCCCGGCGAGCGCAGCTGGCATGCGCTGTGGGCCGCCGCCGGCCCCGAGCTGGTGTTCATGATCGCGGTCGTGCTGGTCATCCGCACCATCGTCGTCGGCCTGTCGGCGCTGGTCGACGAACAGACGATCACGCCCGGCTTCTACAATCTGGTGCGCTGGCAGGCGCACCGGCATGTGTCGCGCCAGTCCTACGCCTTCTTCCAGAACGATTTCGCTGGCCGCATCGCGACGAAAGTCTGGCAGGCGGGGCAAGCGACCGGCGACCTGATGGAGAGCTTCATCGAGGTCGTCTGGTTCATGGTCGTCTACACGGTGACGACGCTGGCGCTGGTCGCCGGACTGGATCTCAGACTGGCGGTGCTGGTGGTGATCTGGATTTCCGCCTTCGGCTGGCTGGCGAAACTTTATCTGCCGGCGATCCGCAAGCATGCCGAGGCGACCGCCGAGGCCGGCTCGATGATCAATGGCCGCCTCGTCGATTCCTATTCCAACGTCCAGACGCTGAAACTGTTCGCGGCCGACGGCGACGACCGCTACATAAGGAGCGGCTTCGACATCTATCTCGACGCGTTGCGCCCTTTCACCCGCCGGCTGACCGGCGTGCGCATGGCGCTGACGACGCTGTCGGGCATCATGATCACTGCGATCGGCTGTTTTGCCGTCTATCTCTGGGTCGAGGGCTCGATCACCGTCGGCGCGGTCGCCTTCACGCTGTCGCTGGTGCTGCGGCTCAACATGCTGCTTGGCCGGCTGATGATGCAGCTCAACAGCATTCTGCGCAATCTCGGTGTGCTGGAGAATTCCAAGGCGCTGATCTCGCAGCCGCTCGGGCTTGTCGATGCGCCCGATGCCAGGGAGCTTGTCGTTGCCGGCGGACGCATCGACGTGAAGGGCGTCGAGTTCCACTACGGAAAGGGGTTCGGCGTGCTGAACGGCATCGACCTTGTCGTCAAGCCCGGCGAAAAGGTCGGGCTCGTCGGGCCATCGGGTGCCGGCAAGACGACGCTCGCAAACCTGATCCTGCGCCTCTACGACCTGGAAGGCGGGTCGATTGCTATCGATGGCCAGAACGTCGCCAAAGTCACGCAGAATTCGCTGCGCGCCAATATCGGCGTCGTCAGCCAGGATACGGCGCTCTTCCACCGTTCGCTGCGCGACAACATCAAGCTCGGCATGCCGGACGCAACCGACGCCGAGGTGATCGCGGCGGCCAAGAAGGCCGAGGCGCATGACTTCATCCTCGGCCTGCGCGACAACCGGGACCGCGCTGGCTACGAGGCCTTTGTCGGCGAGAGGGGCGTGAAACTGTCGGGCGGCCAGCGCCAGCGCGTGGCGATCGCCCGTGTCTTTCTGAAGGACGCGCCGATCCTGATCCTCGACGAAGCGACCTCGGCGCTCGATTCCGACATCGAGGCTGCGATCCAGGAGAATCTCGCCCGGCTGATGGAGAACAAGACGGTCATCGCCATCGCCCACCGGCTGTCGACCATCGCCGCGCTCGACCGCCTTGTGGTGCTGGACGGCGGCCGCATCGTCGAGCAAGGCACGCATGACGAACTGGTGGCGCTCGACGGGCTTTATGCGCGGCTGTGGAAGCGGCAGTCCGGCGGCTTCCTCTATCACGAGGAAAGCGTACTCGAAGAGACGCGGCCGGCGGAGTAGGGGCATGGGCGGAACGCCGGAAGCCGGTTATGTGCTCAAGCGGCTGCGGCCGACCACGCCGGCCTTCGACAGGCTGAAGGATGAAAGCCGGCTGGAAGGCTACTGGATGCTGGTGCGACTGGCCAATGGCTGGGCAAGCGGCCGCAACAAGTTCCTGAAGCGGGGCGAGGCGTTGTTCGGGGCGTGGCATGGCGCCGAACTTGCCGGTGTATGCGGGTTGAACATCGATCCCTATGTCGAGGGTAGGGACCAGGGCCGGGTCCGTCACCTGTTCGTCAGCGCGCCTCACCGCCGCGCCGGCCTCGGCCGGATGCTGGTCGAGACCGTCATCGATCGGGCTCGGCGCTATTTCACCGCGTTGAACACCCGGGCGCCGCAGGACGCCTTCGGCTTTTATGAAAGGCTTGGCTTTCGGCGCGTGGAAGGTGAAGAATTCATCACCCACCGCATGCTTTTCGGGAAGGGGAATTGAAATGTCCTTGCGTCCACCATCCCATCTTGCCGGCTCTTCGGCCGCAGAAGCGGCCTTCGACGCGCTTGGCCACGAAATCCTGGCCGAAAAGGCGGCCGCACTTGGCCGTGCCGGCCAAAAGGTCGAGGAAGCGCTGGCCAGGTTGCGCGACAATGCCGATGAGGAATCGCGCCCCAGGCTTCTCAAGGAGGCCGCCGAGGCGGTGCACGGCTATTTCATCCAGCGCGAGCTGTGCGGCTTGCGCAAGCACGATGCCGTCATCCGCGAGTACGGCATCCCCAGGGCTGTTCTGGTCAGGCTCGGCGCCAAATAGGGGCGCTTTGTTCGACCAGGATCTTTCCGAAAACCAGCAGCCACCTTTCGGGATCTCGGTCACTCCAGCCACTTCGTGATGAACGTGCCGTTCTCGTGAACGTCTGTCGTTTCCAGAGGACCCGGACCGAGATTGGTGAATTTGTGCGGCGTGTGGGGTGGCACGATGACGATCTGGCCGGCTGAAGCCTCGATTTCCTTGTCGCCCACGGTAAACAGGCCGGTGCCCTGGCGGATGATGAAGATCTCGCTGTAGGGGTGGGAATGCAGCCGCGGGCCGCCGCCGACATCGGGCAGGTAGTTGAAGATCAGGCAGGAGTTGGAGCCGTAGGCGCCGCCTTGCAACTCCCCCTTCCAATGGTCGGAGCGAACTGCCCATTCGTCGCGGTCTATGACGTGCGCCATGTGAAGGAGGATAGATCACACCGGCGCCCTGTGTCGAGGCAAGCTGGAGCCTTGGATTTTGCTGATATTTCCCGGTTGTTTAGCCGCCTTTTGCGGCCATTCGCCGTCCCGCCGGACAATAGGGGATTTTGTCCCCGCGACAATCTGCCCTTGTGCCTTGACCCGTCTGGACAAAAACGGGCTTCACGCATAAACCGAAGTCCAAATGCCGGAGGAATTCGCTAGCCTGTTCGCCATGCGCTGTCGGGTTGGCGTGATTGAGCGGGGAACAAGGCTCGGCCACCGGCGCGGAAGAGGCGAAAGGATCAGGCACCCGTGAGCGCAACCGACATCCACGATCCCAATCGTCGAGATTTTCTTTATGTCGCCACGGGCATGGCTGCCGTGGTCGGGGCCGGCGCCGTCGCCTGGCCCTTCATCGACCAGATGCGCCCCGATGCCTCGACGCTGGCGCTCGCCTCGGTGGAAGTCGATGTTGCCTCGTTGACGCCTGGCATGTCTCTGATCGTCAAGTGGCGCGGCAAGCCGGTCGTGGTGCGCAACCGCACCGAAAAGGAAATGAAGGACGGCGAGGCCGTCAACCTCTCCGATCTCAAGGATCCGATCGCCCGCAACGCCAACCTCCCGGCCGATGCGCCGGCGACCGACGCCAACCGCACCACGCCCGGCAAGGAAGCCTGGATGGTGATGGTTCAGGTCTGCACGCATCTGGGCTGCATCCCGCTCGGCCAGGAAGGCGATTTCGGCGGCTGGTTCTGCCCTTGCCACGGTTCGCAATACGACACGGCCGGCCGCATCCGCAAAGGCCCGGCACCGGAAAACATGGCTGTGCCGGTATTCAAATTCATTTCCGATACCAAGATCCTTATCGGTTGAGGCAGGGGATATTTCGATGAGCGAGGGACACTCGACCTATACGCCAAAGACCGGTATCGAACGCTGGTTCGACGCCCGCATGCCGCTGCCGCGGATGGTTTACGACAGCTTCGTCGCCTATCCGGTGCCGCGCAACCTCAACTATGCCTGGACCTTCGGCGGCATCCTGTCGATCATGCTGGTGGCGCAGATCTTGACCGGCATCGTGCTGGCCATGCACTACACGGCCGACACCAATCTGGCCTTCGGCTCCGTCGAAAAGATCATGCGTGACGTCAATTCCGGCTGGCTGTTGCGCTACATGCATGCC
>NZ_PNOT02000146.1 GCF_002879535.1 Mesorhizobium intechi | reverse complement strand
CCCGCCAGTCGCGACCTACTCGTCGCGATTGGTGCGAAGCCTGGCGGAGATCCAATCGCGCCCTCATTATGCGAACTTAGACAACGGCGAGAAACGCATCCCGTCGCCTGAAACCATCGAGGCTGGCCGCATGCTTCTTGGCCAGCTTGTATTCGAACCGCATCAGGAGCGGGTCGACCGCAATGACTACACGCTCGCCGTAGTGCCGTGAACTGCTCGGAGGGCCCCGCTGCCGCCGAACCGGCTCCTTCTGGCAATAGGTGACATCTATTGCTATATTCCCAAGGCAGGACATTTTTCCAGAGGTTGGGATGCCCAATTACGCCCTGAACGACCATTATGAGAGCTTCATTAGGAAGCAGCTCGAATCAGGTCGTTACAACAATGCCAGTGAGGTTGTCCGCGCCGGCCTGCGTATGCTCGAGGATTTCGAGGCGGAGCGGGAGAGATGGCTGCGCGAGGAAATCCCCGGGCGCCTGACTGAGCTCCAGCAGGATCCGGCAAAGGGGATTCCTGCCGATACCGTGTTCTCTCGGCTGGAGGCGCGCCATCGCGCGAAGCTGGCGAAAGCCAGGTAGGGGATGGAGTACCGGATTGTCTTCCATCCCATGGCGGAAGCTGAACTCGAACAACTCTATGATGACATAGCTGAGCGCGCGTCGCCGGCGATTGCCTGGAATCTCGTTGTCGGCATCCGCGACCATTGCCTGGGCCTGTCGACTTTTCCACAGCGGGGCACGGAGCGGGTCGAGATCATGCCCGGGCTGCGGATTGTTGGTTATCGGCGCGCCGTCAGCATCGCTTTCGCGGTCGAGAGCGAACGAGTGTTGATCCTGGGCATCTTCTACGCTGGGCGGAACATCACACCGGAACTGCTCGAAGACCGGTTTTGAGGCGTTGCTCAGATTGGCAGGGCGCTCGACATCCACCAGGTGACAGGCGATTCTCAAGCTGATGTCGGAGGGCCGGCGTCGAGGTAATGGTGAGCCCGGCGGGAATGATCGGCAGCGGACGTCCGTCGAGATTCAGCCAAGCCAACACACGAATTTCGGCCTTGTGGATATGCCGCCGAGAAATCGAAAAAACTTTCTGGATGTGTGTTGACAGTTCTGATTGGTGGCGACTATATACGCCTCACGAACGAGGGCGGTGCGCCGCTGGCGACGAAGAAGTTTGCTTCTAAGACTGCCCTCAGCGAGATTCAAGAGAGCCGCGTGAGCGACACTCGAACGGCCCCGAAGCCAGAAGCGTAA
>NZ_PNOT02000188.1 GCF_002879535.1 Mesorhizobium intechi | reverse complement strand
AGCAAAGCCGATCAAGCAGGTTCCTGCCTATCCGGATCTTGCCGCGCTGAAGAACACGGAAGCCCAGCTCGCCACCTTCCCGCCGCTGGTCTTTGCCGGCGAGGCACGCAAGCTGACGAAGCAGCTCGCGGCGGTCGCAAACGGCGACGCCTTCCTGCTCCAGGGCGGCGATTGCGCCGAAAGCTTTGCCGAACATGGCGCCGACAACATCCGCGACTTCTTCCGCGTCTTCCTGCAGATGTCGGTCGTGCTGACCTTCGCCGGCGCACAGCCGGTGGTGAAGGTCGGCCGCGTTGCCGGCCAGTTCGCCAAGCCGCGCTCTTCCGACAACGAGACCAAGGGCGAGGTGACGTTGCCGAGCTACCGCGGCGACATCATCAACGGCATCGAATTCGACGCCAAATCGCGTATACCCGATCCCGCACGCCAGGAAATGGCCTACCGCCAATCGGCGGCGACGCTCAATCTTCTGCGCGCCTTCGCGCAGGGCGGCTATGCCAGCCTGGAGAACGTGCATCGCTGGATGCTCGGCTTCGTCTCCGACAGCCCGCAGGGCGAGAAATACGAGTCGCTGGCCAACCGTATCACCGAAACAATGGACTTCATGAAGGCCGTCGGCATCACCTCGGAGACCAATTATGCGCTGCGCGAGACCGATTTCTACACCAGCCATGAAGCACTGCTGCTCGGCTACGAAGAGGCGCTGACCCGCGTCGATTCGACTTCGGGCGACTGGTACGCCACCTCGGGCCACATGATCTGGATCGGCGACCGCACGCGCCAGCCCGATCATGCGCATGTTGAGTATTGCCGGGGCATCAAGAACCCGCTCGGCCTGAAATGCGGCCCGTCGCTGACCGCTGACGGTTTGCTGGAACTCATCGACCTGCTCAACCCCGAGAACGAGCCGGGCCGGCTGACGCTGATCGCCCGCTTCGGCTCCGACAAGGTCGCCGACCATCTGCCGAAGCTGGTGCGCGCGGTGCAGAAGGAAGGCCGCAGCGTGGTCTGGTCGTCGGATCCGATGCATGGCAACACCATCGAGGCCGCCGGCTACAAGACGCGGCCGTTCGACCGCATCCTGAAGGAGGTACAGACCTTCTTCGAGGTGCATCGCGCCGAAGGCACGCATCCGGGCGGCATCCATGTCGAGATGACCGGCAAGAATGTCACCGAATGCACCGGCGGTGCGCGCGCCATCACCGCCGAGGAACTGCAGGACCGCTACCACACGCATTGCGACCCGCGCCTCAACGCGGACCAGGCGATCGAATTGGCCTTCCTGGTGTCGGACCTGCTGAAGAAAAGCCATCCGGTGCAGCACAAGCAGGTCGCCAACGGCTGATTGGCCACTTGCCAAGTTGAAGAAGCGCTGGCCCGCGCCGGCGCTTTTCAAGTCCGGCGGATGACGCCGACCCGGGCGCATCGCAACGAGCTTCCTGCGACCAAACCGCTGCAGCAAATGTCATGGAATTAGCGGCCGCCTTTCAGGTCTACTCATACGGCCTCCCGGCTCAGCCGGGCGATATCGAGCGGCTACGCCAGACCTATCCGCACGTTCCGGCGGGCTATTTTGAGATTGTCAGGGAAATGACCAACCTGGTGCTGCTGTGGAATCGTCATGGCGAATTGCGCCTATGGGGTCCCGAGCATGTCATGGCGATGGACCGAGCCTATGGCGTATCGGCGGCAATCCCTGGCGCGATGCCCTATGGCGACAATGGCGGCGGCGGAGAATTGCTGGTGCATGGCATGGGATCCGCGGGATTGGCCACCTATTTGGTCGATACCGGATCCCTGTTTCTCGACGAAGATGCGCCGTTTGTCGCCCCCCACCTGCAGGGATTGCTGGAGACCGCAGAAGGCGCGGACTTGATCTTCAAATTGGATCAGATACCAGAAGAAGATATTGTGCCGCCGCGCATCGAAAAAGGCGAGTACCGGTGAGGGGCATGAAATGCGTCACTCGTCGGCTGGGCGGTCGCGAGCTCGCCCTCATGTCGGGAAGGGCATTCGAGGCGTAATCCGGTCAGCTGTCAGTCCTTTTTGTAGAGCAGCCAGCTTTTGCCGGCGCGACCGGCCATCGTCGAATGCTTGGTGACGCGGTTGCGCCCGCTCACCTTCGAGCGATAGAGCGCCCGGTCGGCCTTGGTGTAGAGGTCCTCTGGGCCTTCGGCCTCCGATGCCATGCAGATGCCCATCGATACCGTCACGGTGCCGTAGTTCGTGCCGGTCTGGCTGCTGGTGAACGGCGTCTGCTCGATCAGGGAGCGGATGCGCTCGGCGATCTCGTAGGTTGCATCTTCGCTTGCGCCCTCGATGATCAGCGCGAATTCCTCACCCCCCGTACGGGCGACGAACATGTCGCCGCGAATGCTGGTCTGGAAGATCTCGGCGATGATCTGGATGATCCTGTCGCCGACGGGATGGCCGTACCGGTCGTTGATATCCTTGAACCGATCGATGTCGGCGAGGATCAACGCATTGAACAGGATACCCTTGTTGCTGGTGTAGATCCTGGTGATCTCCTTGTCGAAGGCGCGCCGGTTCCAGATTTGCGTCAATGGATCCGTGTTGGCCAGCCGCTTGTATTCCTCGAGCTTCGACTTGACGCTCTCCAGTTCCGCCGTCTTGTCGCTTAGCGTCGAGGCTATCTGCCGGCCGTGATCGATCGTCGAATTGGTGGCAACGGCCATGGCATTGGCGATCTTCTGCAAGAGTTCCTGCGAGAGCAGGCTGCGGCCACTCAAGCCGCTGGAGGTCTCATCGAGGATCCTGCCGTATTTCTCGATGTGGCTGCGTTCGCTGCGCAGCAGCGATGCGACTTCCTCGAGCTCCCTGGCGATGACGTCCCGAGCATGCTCGACGATACCCGGACCGTGGTTTTGGGCGAAGAAAGAACGGCCGATCTTGTCCAACTCGTCCTGTGTCGGGCGGTTGCTCAGCGAGAGCACGGCGAGGCTGAGGTCGCGGTTGGTGCCGCTCAAGGCCTCGTAGAAGATCTCGTAGTTGCGGGGCAGGCCCAGCACGCCAAGCTGGCGCATGGTGGCGACGACGGCGGATGCAATGTCAGTATTCTTGTCCGTAGTGGCGGCTGCCGACTGCATGTCTGGTTCACTCTTCCCATTGGATCCCGAGACAGGGTTTGCGGGTCCCATCGCCGACCTGGGGAGCGGCTATCGATATTCCAGAACATCTTGCGAAGAGACGCATCCCCACCCGCGATCTTCGCTTGGCACGACTATAGATGCGGCAGCGCTAAAGTTTCCTTAATCCGCACGACTTCCACAGGTTCTCCTCTGCCTGTGGCTGTAGATGCGTAAATTTCTGCACCATTGTCGCGAGGTGGCACACAGTTCGGCCGCTTTGAACTCGAAATCCGAGATGTGCGCTGCTGGAGATGAAACCGAATTTCGATTTTACCGCGCCAATCGATGTCGTATTTCCTTGCGCACAACCACTGCAAAGGTGGAATCCTGGCGATGGAGCTGAACGAGGTTTGTCTAGGGGTGCCGAAATGAGCGACAGCCACCATGGATCATGCCTGTGCGGAGCGGTCCGCTTCCGGACAAGTGGAGCGCTGCGGGGCGTCGTCTACTGTCATTGCTCGCAATGCAGGAAGCAAAGCGGGCATTTCTACGCCGCGACCAATGTTGCCGACGCCGACATCGTGATCGAGGGTATCGAAAGCATCACCTGGTATGAAGCGTCCGCTTTCGCCAGTCGCGGCTTTTGCAAGACATGCGGGTCCGCGCTTTTCTGGAAGCCAAGGACACAAGACTATATTTCGGTCATGGCGGGAGCGTTCGACGGGCCGACGGGTCTCAAGGCCGACTGTCATATCTTCGTCGGCGACAAGGGCGACTATTATTCGATCGACGACGGGCTGCCGCAGTTTGAAAAGTCGACGCCTTCGATAGCGGTTGCCGAATGAATTTTGGACGGGCTGTCTTATTCCCTTGATCGGGCCATTGCTTTATCCCCTGCCGGTAACTCGGAGAGGGATTTGGGCATGCAGCGGCTGATCGATGCATTTATCAATTCGGTGCGGGCGTTTCGCAAACTGGCCGCCCATGAGAAAGCCTTCCAGCAGGAACTGATGCTGCTGGCGTTGGCCTTGCCAGCCGGATGGTTCGTTTCGGTTTCGTGGCGTGGCTACGGCCTGCTCATCGGCGCCGTGCTGCTCCTGATCATGGTCGAGGTGCTGAACACCGGCATCGAGGCGGCCTGCGATGCCTTCAGCCGAGAGTTCAATGTCGACATCCAGTTGGCCAAGGACTGTGGTTCGCTGGCGGTGCTGATTTCGGTCGTCATCGTCGCCGGAGTCTGGGGCATAGCGCTCATCGAGCGGGTCACCGGCTTTCCCATCTGACTTTCCGAGCGCCCATGGAGGCCGGTGGCGTCACTGCTCCCGGCGACGTTCCCGCTTGGCGATGTGGCCTGCGATGAACCAGGCAAGGATTGCTACCGTCAAGCCGACGCCGAGCCCGATGAACAGCCGCTCGTGGCGCATCAACGCCTGGCCGACGAAATGCTCGGCGCCCAGCCCGAACACATAACCGATGGTGATGAACAGCGCCGCCCAGATTGCCGATGAGATGGCGTTGAGGATGACAAAGCGCGGCATCGGTATGGTCGAAAGGCCAGCCGCGATGCCGCCGACCAGCCGCATGCCGTAGATGTAGCGATTCGACAGCACGAAGATGTTGGGATGGGTGTTGAGCAGGCGGTAGGCGCGGCTGAAACCGGGGCGCCGGCGCAGCCTTTTGACATAGCGATGATCGGCGAAACTGCGCCCTAGAATGAAGAAGCAGGTGTCGCCGGTGAAGGCGCCGAGGGCCGCGGCGACCATGGCATGCCACAGGACGAAGACATGCTGGTGGGCGAAGAAGCCGCCAAGGATCGCGGCGCTCTCGCCTTCGGCGACGCAGCCCAAAAAGACGGCAATGAGCCCATATTGCTCAATGAAATGATGGATCGCGTCAGTCATGAAGCCGACTGCTGCCGCGCCAGCCTCTCGTCGATGCGCTTGACCACTTCCGCCAGCCGCACGATCTCGTCGCGCATGCCGATTATCTCGCTGTGGCGCAGTTCATCGAGCTTCTCGTGCAGCGCCATGATCTCGATCTCGGCCTTCAGATTGACCTCGTAGTCGTGGGCGGCGTCGATGCGGTCGCGCTCGGTCTGGCGGTTCTGCGCCATCATGATCACCGGCGCCTGCAAGGCGGCGACCATCGACAGCACCAGGTTGAGGAAGATGAACGGGTAGGGGTCGAAGGCGTCGCGCGTCAAGAGCCAGACATTGCCAGCTGTCCAAACAATCAGGAAGGCGATGAACCCCAGGATGAAGGACCAGGAGCCGCCGATGCGGGCGATCGTATCGGCAAGACGGTCGCCAAAGGTCTGATGGAAGGCGACGGCCTTGTTGGTGTCCCTGGAGATCGTGGTGCGTTCGAGTGTCGATTGCAACACCCGGCTCTCGAGCTGGCTGAGGCCATCAGGCCGTCGCTTGAGCCAGCGGTTCGCCAGGTCGTCGATTGTCTTGTTCATGGCAGCCTCCGTCGTCGGTGGAGATAGACGTAGAGGCTGCCGCCTCTCGCGGGAAGTGTTACATTCAAGCCAACAGCGAGGGACCCATGGCCAATTTCCAGAAAATTCGCCTGCGTGCGGCAGAACGCAAGGGCGGCGAAGCCGAGCTTGCAATGCTGCTCGGGCCGGTGCCCGACAATGCCGCGGTCGCCGATATCCCCGACGATCGCATTCTGTCCACCATGGCCGAGCGGATCTTTGCCGCCGGTTTCGTCTGGCGCGTCATCGAACAGAAATGGCCGGGCTTCGAGGAGGCATTTCTGCGCTTCGAGCCGAAGCGGCTGGTGTTCCAGCCTGACGATTTCTGGCACGATCTGGCTTCCGACCAGCGCATTGTGCGCAACCCGCAGAAGATCAAATCCGTGCGCGACAACGCTGCCTTCGTCGAACGCGTGTCGAAAGAGCATGGCGGCTTCGGTGCATTCCTCGCCAACTGGCCCGCCGGCGACCAGGTCGGCATCATGGCCTATCTCGGCAAGCATGGCAGCCGGCTGGGCGGCAATACCGGCCAGTACTTCCTGCGCTGGCTGGGCTGGGATGCCTTCGTCATTTCAGCCGATATGGCGGCGGCGCTTCGCGACGCCGGCCTCGACATTGCCGAAAGCCCGACCTCGAAGAAGGACCTCGACAAAATTCAGGCCCAGATCAATCAATGGGTGGCGGACACAGGCCTGCCGCGCCGGCACATTTCCCGAATCCTGGCGATGTCGATCGGCGAGAACCATTCTCCGCAGTCGTTGCGCGAATATATGGGCGACGACTGATCGACGGTCTCGACACCACCGATGGTATCAATCGACACGATTGACGACGTCAATCGTGTCGGGGTTGGTCCAAGCGAACGCCATTGCGAGGCGAATTTTGCCGCGCTAAGTCAGCAGGCATGACCAAGAAGCCCGACACACTGCGCATCGCGATCGCCCAGCTCAACCCGACCGTCGGCGATGTCGCCGGCAACCTCGCCAAGGCCCGCGAGGCGAGGGCCGATGCCGCGCGCCAAGACGCCGATCTCGTGCTCTACACAGAGCTTTTTCTTGCCGGTTATCCGCCTGAGGATCTGGTGCTGAAGCCGTCCTTCCTCACGGCGTGCGAAAAGGCGGCGCAGGAGTTTGCCGCCGATACGTCCGATGGCGGCCCCGGCGTCATCATCGGGACGCCGCTGCAGCGCAAGAGCGGCACGCACAATTCGATCATCGTCGCCGACGGCGGCAAGATCATCGCCGAACGCTACAAGCTCGACCTGCCGAACTATGGCGAGTTCGACGAGAAGCGTGTGTTCCAGGCCGGGCCCGAGATCCAGGGGCCAGTCAATTTCCGTGGTGTGCGTATCGGAATTCCGATCTGCGAGGACATCTGGGGCGATGTCGGCATCTGCGAATCGCTGGCGGAAAGCGGGGCGGAAATCCTGCTGGTTCCGAACGGCTCGCCTTATTATCGCGCCAAGATCGATGTCCGCCATCAGGTGGTCATCCGCCAGGTCATCGAATGCGGATTGCCGATCACCTATGCCAATCAGCTCGGCGGCCAGGATGAGCTGATCTTCGACGGCGCGTCGTTTGCCATCGGGGCCGACAAGACATTGGCTTTCCAGATGAGCCAGTTCGAGGAAGCGGTTGACGTCATCACGTGGAAGCGCGGGGAGGACGGCTGGGCCTGCTCGGAAGGGCCGATGTCGAAGATCCCCGAGCGGGAGGAGGCCGACTATCGCGCCTGCATGCTGGGCCTGCGCGACTACGTCAACAAGAACGGCTTCAAGAATGTGGTGCTCGGTCTGTCCGGCGGCATCGATTCCGCGATTTGCGCGGCCCTTGCCGTCGACGCGCTCGGCGAAGAGCGGCTGCGCGCCGTTATGATGCCCTACCGCTACACCTCGAAGGATTCGCTCAAGGACGCCGAGGATTGCGCCCGCGCGCTCGGCTGCCGCTACGACATCGTGCCGATCTTCGAGCCGGTCGAAGGTTTCCTGCACGCGTTGACCCAGCTCTTCGAAGGCACGAAGGAAGGCATCACCGAGGAAAATTTGCAGAGCCGCGCGCGCGGCACCATCCTGATGGCGATCTCCAACAAGTTCGGCTCGATGGTGGTCACGACAGGCAACAAGAGCGAGATGTCGGTCGGCTATGCCACGCTCTATGGCGACATGAACGGCGGCTTCAATCCAATCAAGGATCTCTACAAGATGCAGGTCTACGCGCTGTCGCGCTGGCGCAACGGCCACGTGCCGCCGGGCGCGCTCGGACCTTCGGGCGAGGTCATCCCGAAGAACATCATCGACAAGGCGCCGTCGGCGGAATTGCGCGAGAACCAGACCGACCAGGATTCGCTGCCGCCCTATCCGGTGCTGGACGACATCCTCGAATGCCTGGTGGAGAACGAGATGGGCGTCGACGACATCGTCGCGCGCGGCCATGACCGGGCGATGGTGACGCGCGTCGAGCATCTGCTCTACATCGCCGAATACAAGCGCCGGCAGGCGGCACCAGGGGTGAAGATCACCCGGAAGAATTTCGGCCGCGACCGCCGCTATCCCATAACCAACCGTTTCAGGGATCGTGGGTAACGCGCAGTTTGTCCAATGGGCGAAGATGCGCGATGCCGCGGGGTGAGGACGCAGCATGCCAGACTGTGAAATCAGCTTTGACCCCGCGCGGATCGATTTCCGTGCGACCTCCGACCTGCTGATGGCGAGCTATTGGGGGGCTGGACGCAGCGACGAGTTTCATCGCCGGGCCTTCGCCAACTCGTTCTGCGCCGTCGCCTACATCGATGGCAAGCAGGTCGGTTTCGGCAGGGCGATCACCGACCGCGCGGTGTTCGCCTATCTCGCCG
Organism: Mesorhizobium intechi; assembly: GCF_002879535.1. Taxonomy (GTDB): domain Bacteria; phylum Pseudomonadota; class Alphaproteobacteria; order Rhizobiales; family Rhizobiaceae; genus Mesorhizobium; species Mesorhizobium intechi. Next base: position 6,407 of record NZ_PNOT02000188.1, on the reverse strand, counting down.
ACATCATCGTGTGGCCCGACAATCGCGGGCAGGGCATCGGCCAGCTGCTGGTGCAGGCACTCATCGATCATCCCGAGCTCGGCACCGTCTCGCACTGGAGCCTCTCGACCGGTGATGCGCATGGGCTCTACGAAAAGCTGGGCTTCAAGGCATCGACCGGCGGCCGATACATGCGCTTGGACCGTGCGCCCCAGTGACCGGAGCGGCGAAAGCTCCCGCCGCCGTTGTTGCAAAATAATCGCACTGGTTGGACCAGATACGCTTTTGGGCAAGGCCCGTCTTGGCGATGTGTCAGAGCGTCTCTATAAGGACCACTCCGCGATTCATTTGCGGGAGGTCCGAATGGCAGTATTTAAAATGGTAATGCGAGGCCGCGAAGCCTAGGTCTCATCCGGCGCCCCGCGAAGGTCCGTCCTTCGCATCGGAGCCGAAGTGAGCAAAGGCCTACGCCGATGCCGGTCGCCGCCCGATCACGGGCGTGGCGCCAAAATATGCCACTCCGCTTTCTGGGCAATCATTGGGCCCTTGCGCGGCTTCTTCAATTTTCGACTTTACTGGGATCGGGCTCGTTTGCGCCCGAATGACATCATGACTCGTTTCAAGATCGATTTGCGCGCGAGCGCCTTTCGTAGCGTCCTTGGTTTCACGCTTACCCATTGGCGGCGCCAGCCCCGGCGGCTTTCGCTGATCATGGGTGGTTTCCTGCTGTCGACGCTGGCCGACGTCCTGACGCCGCTCTATTCCGGCCGGCTGGTCGACGCCGTTGCCAGCAGCGCCGGCGCGGACGCCATCGCCTGGAACGCCGCGATGACGGCGTTTTCGATATTGATGGCGCTTGCCTTGACGGGCGTCGTGCTGCGCAACCTGGCGTTCATGGGCATCGTCGAACTGACGCTGAAGATGATGGCCGACATTGCCGCCGATGCCTTCCATCGCGTCCAGCGCTTTTCCACCGACTGGCACGCCAACAGCTTTGCCGGCTCGACCGTGCGCAAGGTGACGCGCGGCATGTGGGCACTCGACCTGCTCAACGACACGATCCTGATCGCGCTGCTGCCGTCGGTGGTCATGCTCGTCGGCTCGACGCTGCTGCTCGGCTGGTTCTGGCCGCTGATGGGCGTGGTCGTTGCCGCCGGCTCGGTGCTGTTCATCATGGTGACGGCGATGCTGTCGCTTGGCTATGTCGCGCCGGCGGCCAGGCTCGCCAACACCTGGGACACGCGCCTTGGCGGCTCGCTTGCCGACGCTGTCAGCTGCAACGCCGTGGTCAAGGGCTTTGGCGCCGAGGAGCGCGAAGAGCGCCGCCTCGCCAGGGTTGTCGCCAAATGGCGGGCGCGCACGCGGCGCACCTGGGTGCGCGGCACCATCAACGGCACCACGCAAGGGGCGTTGCTGCTGGTCATGCGCGCCGCGGTGATCGGCCTCTCGCTGCTATTGTGGTCGTGGGGGCAGGCGAGCGCCGGTGACGTCGCCTTCGTGCTGACCTCGTTCTTCGTGCTGCAGGGCTATCTCAGGGATATCGGCACGCATATCCGCAATTTGCAGAGGTCGGTTAACGACATGGAGGAACTGGTCGATTTTCAGTCCGAACCGCTCGGCATCGAGGACCGGCCCGGTGCCAGGCCGATCAGGATCGCGCAAGGGTCGATCAGCTTCGACAAGGTCACGTTTCACTACGGCAATCACCGGTCGCCGCTCTATCGCGACTTTTCGGTCGATATCGCGCCGGGTGAACGCGTCGGGCTCGTCGGTCACTCCGGTTCGGGCAAGACGACCTTCGTCAAGCTGATCCAGCGGCTCTATGACGTCAATGCGGGCAAGATCCTGATCGACGGCCAGGACATCTCGCAGGTGGCGCAGGCGTCGCTGCGCGGGCAGATCGCGATCGTCCAGCAGGAGCCGATCCTGTTCCATCGCTCGCTGGCCGAAAACATCGCCTATGCCAGGCCGAACGCGACGCAGGAGGAGATCGAGCATGCCGCGAAGCTGGCCAGCGCGCATGACTTCATCACCAGCCTGCCGAAGGGTTATGGCACGCTGGTCGGCGAGCGCGGCGTGAAATTGTCGGGCGGCGAGCGGCAACGCGTCGCCATCGCGCGCGCTTTCCTGGCCGATGCGCGCATCCTGATCCTGGACGAGGCGACGTCCAGCCTCGATTCGGAATCGGAGGTGCTGATCCAGCAGGCGATGGAGCGACTGATGGTCGGCCGCACCACGCTGGTCATCGCGCACCGGCTGTCGACGGTGCGCGCGCTTGACAGGCTGCTGGTCTTCGATCGCGGCGACGTTGTCGAGGAGGGCTCGCACGACGAGCTGATCCGGCTGAAAGGCGGCATTTACCGCCGGCTGTTCGAGCGTCAGGCGCTCGAACTGACCAAGGGACTGGTCGTCTGACCTGGGATGGCCTGCGGCATCGCCCCGGAGGCCATCCCATCAGGCGCTGTCGGCTGGAGTGATCTGCGCGGCATAGTGTTGCGGCATCCCTGCAGTTTAGATGTTTTTCATGATGCCGGGGCGCCGACACGCCTTTTCTACCGCTGGTTGTGGGCTGTTTACGCAAAAGCAACCCGGCGATCGTAAGCCCGTACCTTGGGATCAGACTGGTCAGCGCAGGATTTCGGCTTCACGATGCATGTTGGTTCCGAAGATACCGGTGCGGAAAAAGTAGCTGCGCCGTCGGTGCTGCCAACTCAACACGGCACGGTTCGCCCGCTCGCCGCCGAAGATCTTGAGCGCGTCGCCGCACTCTTCCTCACGAAGTTTCGTCGTCGGCGACGTCACCTCCTCGATCGCGCCATCGCTGAGACGGCCGAGTATATGAGAAAGATCTATCTCGACCCTGCCGACCGGCCAGGCGCGAGCAACGCCCTTGTCCAGATCAACCCGCAGGGAGATCTGGGTGGCTTCCTCGGCGTCCTGAAGGCCCGCTACGAGCTCAACGGCGCGACAATGAATGCCGCGATCATCGGTCCGCTCATGGCTGACACCGGCACCGATCACGGTTCGGCCGGGCCGCAATTGCTGCGTGCCGTGCATCAGGGCGAATTCGATCTGCACCTGACCGATTCGGCCAATCGCGTATCCCTGGCCTTCGCCCGCCCGATGAAATACCAGTTGCTGCCGACGCATTGTCTGGGATGGACCCGCATTTTCCGCCCGGCGGCGGTGGTCTCGGCAGTGGCACGCGGTAAATGGCCGGGCCTGCCTCGCGTCGTGCTCGATCCCTGCGCCCGAGCATTCGATGCTTTTACGAGAAAAAGGTTCGAGCCGCCTGTCCAGCATTCCTCGTCACACCGGGTCCATCGCGGGCCGATGGATGCCGCGCAATTTGCGGAGCGCCTGCCGACCCTTGTCTCGGATTACTCGCTGCGGCCGCGCTGGCAGGACGGCGAGCTGCCACGGCTGCTCGCGCTGGCCGCCGAGAAACGGGCCGACGGCCCCCTTCATTTTGGGGGGACCTACGACGAAGCCGGTAAAATGCTCGGCGCCTACGCTTTCTACGGTCAGGCCGGCGGCATCGCGAACCTGCTGCAACTCCAGTCCTTCGGACCTCACTGGGGTGCGACGCTGGATGGCGTGATGGAGGACGCGTGGAATATGGGCTGCGCGGGCATCATCGGGCAGACGCAGAGCAGGTTCATGCCGCAACTCTTCAGCTACAAGAATGTCTTCTTCCGCTATGCCGGGGGAACGATGGTGCGCTCGCGCATTCCCGAGGTTGCGCAAGCGGTCCGCTCCGGCGACATCTTTATCGGTGGGTTGATGGGCGACCGCTGGACCCGCCTCAGTTCCGACGACTTCGGCCGCTGATCGCTTCGACCAGCTGTTCTGATCGGACAGGGGCCATGCGCCTCGCATGGCCGTAGTCTTTTCATCGTGCGCATCATGTTCTATGTCTGCCGACCAGCGCGGGGGCGCATCTTGTCAATCACAAAGGCATCCGGTACGCCCCTTTCATGACAGTTACCGTTCGTTTTGCCCCGTCACCGACCGGCCGCATCCACATCGGCAATGCGCGCACCGCTCTCTTCAACTGGCTGTTTGCCCTGAACAACAAGGGCCGCTTCATCCAGCGCTTCGACGACACCGACATTGCCCGTTCGAAGCAGGAATTCGCCGACGCCATCCTCTACGACCTGCATTGGCTGGGCATCTTCCCCGATGCCACCGAATATCAGTCGCGGCGCTTCGAGGTCTATGACGCGGCGGTCGAGCGGCTGAAGGCGGCGGGCGTTCTCTACGCCTGCTACGAAACACCGGAAGAACTCGATCTCCGGCGCAAGGTGCGCCGCACGCGCGGCCTGCCGCCGGTCTATGGCCGAGAGGCCCTGGCGCTGACACAGGAGCAGGTGGCCGAATACCAGGCCGACGGGCGCCGGCCGCACTGGCGCTTCCTGCTGCCCAATTTCACCAGCGATCCGCTGCAGCCCGAACGCACGGAGGTTCGTTGGACCGATCTGGTACGTGGCGAGGAAACGGTCGATCTCGCTTCGCTCTCGGATCCAGTGCTGGTGCGCGAGGACGGCACCTATCTGTACACGTTGCCATCCGTCGTCGACGACATCGAGATGGGGGTCAGCCACGTCATCCGCGGCGACGACCATGTTACCAACACCGGCGTGCAGATTGCCTTGTTCCAGGCGCTGGGCGCCGTGCCGCCTGTCTTCGGCCACCACAATCTCTTGACCACCGTTTCGGGCGAGGGGCTGTCTAAGCGCACCGGGGCGCTCTCCATCGAAAGCCTGCGCGAGGACGGCATCGAGCCGATGGCCGTCGCGTCGCTCGCCGTTCTGGTCGGCACCTCGGAGAATGTCGCGGCCGCGCATGACCTCGCCGAACTCGCCGCCCATTTCGACCCGGCCGCGACCTCGAAATCATCGGCCAAGTTCGATCCGGACGAACTGTTCGTGCTCAACCGCGCGCTGATGCACCACATGCCGTTCGACGAGGCGCGCGACAGGCTGATGGTGCTTGGCATTTCCGGCGAACAGGCCGAGCCGTTCTGGCTAGCGGTGCGCGGCAATCTCGACCGGCTCGCCGATGCGGTGGGCTGGTGGCGCATCCTGCGCGAGGGGCCGCAGGACAGGCCGGAGTTCTCCGACGACGATCGTGACTTCCTCGAACAGGCCTTCGAAGTCCTGCCCGACGAGCCCTGGAACGGAACGGTCTGGAAGGACTGGACCGGCAAGATCAGGGAAGCGACAGGGCGCAAGGGTAAGGGGCTGTTCATGCCGCTGAGGCTTGCCCTTACCGGACTGCCTTCGGGACCGGAGCTTGCAGATCTATTGCCGCTGATGGGTCGGGAAGGAACGTTGGCCCGACGACCCTGACCTTGCGCTGTTCCGGCGGCAAGGCGGATACCGGCGACGTCACCGGCTTGGCGGAAAGCCGCTTGATGGCGTCGCGGTCGAGCCCGCCGTCCCTGTTGGCCAAGGTTTCCGGGTCGGCGCCGGGATCGGGCTGGGAGGCCGGCATGGGAACCAACGGTGCCGCTTCCGTTGCCGGCGGCGACTGCTGCGGGACCGGCGGATTGCCGCCAATGATCTGGAAGTTCTGCGCGGCATTGCAGCCGCAGGCCGGCGGCCGCGACATGTTGGACTGCTTGTAGAGGTAGGCGGTCGGCAGCTCGCTGTAGGGCCTGCCGGTGACCGATGAGGTCATCGTGGACGAATCGTCGTCCATGCCGCGCGAATAGAAGACCTGCATCTCTGTGCCGGGGCAGCTGGATTCGCAATTCTTCTGGTCTCGCTCGAAATCGCCGACCGAGGCGGCATTCGACATCGGGAAGAAATAGCCGTCGCAGGTACGCACGCAGGTGGTGCGGAACTCGCCGCCGGTGCCCGGAGCGTCTGGAACACCGGGCAGGTTCAGGACGCGGCGGACATTGCGTTCCTCGCCGGAATCGTCCGGCTGGTCAGGCGTGTCGCTCGGCTGGTTGTCGCCGCCGAAAAGCTGGTCGAACAGGTTGGCGTTGCCGCCTTCCTCCCGGTCGGCTTCCTGCAGCGGCGCGCGGCGCGGCGCAACCGTGTCGTCGCGGCAGCCATTGACGTCGAGCGCGGCCAGGATGCGGCCGCGGTCGCGACGCGAGCCGCCGCCGCCGGCGAGTTGGGCTCGCTTGGCCTGGAGACTGTCGAGATTGGCGTTCATGCGGTCGATGGTGGCGTTGAGCCCGGCGCACCGATTGATGTTGCGGGAAAACAGCGAAAACCCGCAACCGGCATTGTCCGCCTGGCTGCGGGCCTTGGAGATCTGTTCGCTCTGCCGGTCGATCGCGGCATCGTACTTGCGGATCATCGCCGGACCGCCGCCGCCGCCACGCGAAGCCGCGGCAAGATCGGCCTCCAATTGACGGCAGACCCGCGAGGCGGCCTGTGGCTCGGCGATGCTGGCGCCTGACAGCAGGAGGC
>NZ_PNOT02000069.1 GCF_002879535.1 Mesorhizobium intechi | reverse complement strand
CTGCCGCCGCAGCCGACCTCCCTTGCCCAGGGCGGCGTCGAAATCCCCTGCGCCCGCTATGTCGGACAGCCGATGCAGCGCTGCGCGGCCGCCGTCGTGCACAAAGGCGCCGACAGGGCCGACATAACCGTGACCTGGCCCGACGGCGGCACGCGCCTCATCTCCTTCTATGCCGGCCTGCCGGCCGGCTCGGACACCAAGGGCGAATTCCGCTTCACCCGCGAGGGCAGCCTGAGCATGATCCGCATCGGCGTCTCCGAACGCTTCGAGATCGCCGACACGGTGGCGTTTGGGCACTAGGGATTGGGCAGTAGGCGCTCGCTCGAGCCGCTTGAAACTTCGCTGCCGTCTGTTGCCTATTCCCTACTGCCCAATTCCCACTGCCTGATCCCGCATTTTCGGGGTTACATCCGCCAAAACTCTTCCCTATAAGGCCCACCTAGCCTGATACCAGAATCGCGAGCACAACCGGCCGGGTCTTCCCGTCCCGGTTTTTTGTGCAAGCCGCCCGCCGAACGGACCTATGACATGCCAAGACGCACTGACATCAAGTCGATCCTGATCATCGGGGCCGGCCCCATCGTCATTGGCCAGGCCTGCGAGTTCGACTATTCCGGAACGCAGGCCTGCAAGGCGCTGAAGGAGGAGGGTTTTCGCGTCATCCTGGTCAATTCCAACCCGGCCACCATCATGACCGACCCGGAACTGGCCGACGCCACCTATATCGAGCCGATCACGCCGGAGGTGGTCGCCAAGATCATCGCCAAGGAGCGGCCCGACGCGCTGCTGCCGACCATGGGCGGCCAGACCGCGCTCAACACCGCCCTGTCGCTGCGCCGCATGGGCGTGCTCGACCGCTACAATGTCGAGATGATCGGCGCCGACGCCACGGCCATCGACAAGGCCGAGGACCGCGCGCTGTTCCGCGAAGCGATGAGCAAGATCGGCCTGGAAACGCCGAAGTCGATGCTGGCCAACGCCACCGACGTCAAGAATGCCGACCGCAAGACGCACGAGGCCGAGCGCGCCGCACTGAAGGCCGAGAAGCCGGAAAACCTCGACGCCGAACTCGACGCGCTGGAAACCCGCTGGAACCTCGGCGAAGGCGACCGCAAGCAGCGCTACATCAGCCATGCCATGGCGATCGCCGCCCAGGCGCTCGACCATGTCGGCCTGCCCGCCATCATCCGCCCCTCCTTCACCATGGGCGGCACCGGCGGCGGCATCGCCTACAACAGGGCCGAATTCTACGACATCGTCCAGTCCGGCCTCGACGCCTCGCCGACCACCGAAGTGCTGATCGAGGAAAGCGTGCTCGGCTGGAAGGAGTACGAGATGGAGGTCGTCCGCGACAAGGCGGACAATTGCATCATCGTCTGCTCGATCGAGAACATCGACCCGATGGGCGTCCATACGGGCGACTCGATCACCGTCGCCCCGGCGCTGACGCTCACGGACAAAGAGTACCAGATGATGCGTAACGCCTCGATCGCGGTGCTGCGCGAGATCGGCGTCGAGACCGGCGGCTCCAACGTGCAGTTCGCCGTCAACCCGGCCGACGGCCGCCTCGTCGTCATCGAAATGAACCCGCGCGTCTCGCGCTCGTCCGCGCTGGCCTCGAAGGCGACCGGCTTCCCCATCGCCAAGATCGCCGCGAAACTCGCCGTCGGCTACACGCTGGATGAGCTGGAGAACGACATCACCGGCGGCGCCACGCCCGCCTCCTTCGAGCCGTCGATCGACTACGTGGTGACGAAGATCCCGCGCTTTGCCTTCGAGAAATTCCCCGGCGCCGAGCCGGTGCTGACAACAGCCATGAAGTCGGTCGGCGAGGTCATGGCCATCGGCCGCACCTTCCAGGAATCGCTGCAGAAGGCGCTGCGTGGGCTGGAAACCGGCCTCACCGGCCTCGACGAGATCGAGATCCCCGGCCTCGGCCACGGGGCGACGGCTGCCAACCATGCCGACGACCGCAACGCCATCCGCGCCGCGCTCGGCACGCCGACGCCGGACCGGCTGCGCATGGTGGCGCAGGCGATCCGCATGGGCACCTCGCTGGAAGACGTGCACGCAATGTGCAAGATCGACCCGTGGTTCCTCGAGCAGATATCAGGCATCCTGGCCATGGAAGCCCGCATCCGCGAGCACGGCTTGCCCGCCGACGCCGTCAATCTGCGCATGCTGAAGGCCATGGGTTTCTCCGACGCCCGCCTCGCCTCGCTGACCAGAACCGACGCCGAAGTCGTGGCGAAGATCCGCGAAAGACTCGACGTTCATCCCGTCTACAAGCGCATCGACACATGCGCGGCCGAATTCGCCTCGCCCACCGCCTACATGTACTCGACCTATGAAGTGCCGTTTGCCGGCGCGCTCGCCAACGAGGCGCAGGTCTCGTCGCGCAAGAAGGTCGTCATCCTCGGCGGCGGCCCGAACCGCATCGGCCAGGGCATCGAGTTCGACTATTGCTGCTGCCATGCGGCCTTCGCGCTGCGCGACGCCGGCTATGAAGCGATCATGGTCAACTGCAACCCGGAGACGGTGTCGACCGACTACGACACGTCGGACCGGCTCTATTTCGACCCGCTGACGGCGGAGGACGTGCTGGAGATCCTGCGCGCCGAGCAGGCCTCGGGCGAGCTGGTCGGCGTCATCGTCCAGTTCGGCGGTCAGACGCCGCTGAAGCTGGCCGACGCGCTGGAAAAGGCCGGCATCCCGATCCTCGGCACCTCGCCCGACATGATCGATCTGGCCGAGGACCGCGACCGCTTCCAGAAACTGCTGCACAAGCTTGGCCTCAGCCAGCCGAAGAACGGCATCGCCTATTCGGTGGAGCAGGCCCGCCTCGTCGCCGGCGAACTCGGTTTCCCGCTGGTGGTGCGCCCCTCCTATGTGCTCGGCGGCCGCGCCATGCAGATCATCCATGACGAGAGCATGCTGCAGACCTATCTGCTCGACACCGTGCCCGGCCTGGTGCCGGAGGACATCAAGCAGAAATACCCCAACGACAAGACCGGCCAGATCAACACGCTGCTGGGCAAGAACCCGCTTTTGTTCGACACCTATCTCTCGGGCGCCATCGAGGTCGATGTCGACTGCCTCTGCGACGGCAAGGCGACCTTCGTCTCCGGCATTCTCGAACACATCGAGGAGGCCGGCATCCATTCGGGCGACAGTGCCTGCTCGCTCCCCGTGCACTCGTTGCCTTCGGAGCTCGTCGACGAGCTCGAACGCCAGACGGCGGCCCTTGCCCGTGCGCTCAATGTCGGCGGCCTGATGAACGTTCAGTACGCGATCAAGGACGGCACGGTCTATGTGCTGGAGGTCAACCCGCGCGCATCGCGCACAGTGCCCTTCGTCGCCAAGACCGTCGGCCGGCCGATCGCCAAAATCGCCGCCCGCATCATGGCCGGCGAGACGCTGGAAGACGCCTTCGCCCATTATGGCGCCATGCCCGACCCCAGGAATCCCGGCCACATCGCTGTCAAGGAAGCCGTATTCCCCTTCGCCCGCTTCCCCGGCGTCGACATCCTGCTTGGCCCGGAAATGCGCTCGACCGGCGAGGTCATGGGCCTCGACCGCGACTTCGCGCTCGCCTTCGCCAAGAGCCAGCTCGGCGCCGGCGTCGACCTGCCACGCTCCGGCACGCTGTTCGTCTCGGTGCGCGACGAGGACAAGAAGGGCATATTGCCGGCGGTCAAGCGCCTGGCCGGCCTCGGCTTCAAGGTGATGGCAACATCGGGCACGGCCCGCTTCCTCGCCGAGAACGGCGTGGTGGCCGAAAAGATCAACAAGGTGCTGGAAGGCCGCCCCCACATCGAGGACGCCATCCGCAACCGCCAGGTCCAGATCGTCTTCAACACGACGGACGGCCAGAAGGCGGTGTCGGACTCCAAGTCGCTCCGGCGCGCCACGCTGATGCAGAAGGTGCCGTATTATACGACCCTGTCGGGTGCTGCGGCGGTGGCCGAGGCGATTGCGGCGCTGAAGGCGGGGAGCCTGGAAGTGCGGCCGCTGCAGGAGTATTTTGCTTAGAGATTAACTCCCTTCTCCCCGTTCCACGGGGAGAAGGTGCCGGCAGGCGGACGAGGGGCAGCGCCGGCGCCTATCTGTGATCCACCGATAACCGATACCTGGCGCTGAGTGACGATCCATCCTCTCCAAAATCGGTTAGATCACTCGCCGACCCGTCGCTGCACATCGTGGGGACTTAGCCGTGTAGCCCATGTTACACCAATGCAACGCCGTGGTGTAGTCCATTGCGCTTAGCCAGGCACCATCCTGCTGTTGTTCGCTACGTCTGCTATTTAATATACAGTTTTGACCAGACTTGATTACGCTGCCACTGCTCCGTAGTCTGAGCTTTTCTAGGGGGAGCGAACCGATGGAGCGGCGTAAAACTGGCGTTGGGCCGAATGTTTCAAAAGCGGGACCAACCAGCACGTTGCAACAATCTACAAAGCCAGGCTCGACCAATCGACAGGGCAAGAGCCACTTGGCGTTTGGAATTGGGTGCTTTAATTTTGCCAGTTTAAGACCTGAAGGCGAGTTAAGCCGGGAATTGTATTTCGCTGATTTGAAAGATTACATCTTATCGGACAAGTTGGTGAAGAATTTTGAGATCGAAATAGAAGACAACACTGTTGTAGATTCGAGCTATAAGCCGCAAAATATAACAGACGACATTGCAGAATGTGGATATGTATACCCATACATTAGCAATTGCCTAGTAAGATTTGAAATACATATTCCTAAACGTGTACAGCAGGATTACATACTTTCGTGGCGTGAGCCGACGTCAGTGGAAGATTTTACAATCGAAATCGACTATTCAGAGGATATACCCGTAACCTATGTGTGGCTTGACGGCAATGAGACGTCCCCATCTACGGCAGTTTCTATAT
>NZ_PNOT02000039.1 GCF_002879535.1 Mesorhizobium intechi | reverse complement strand
AACGGAAATTTCCGGGTTTTGGCTAAAGCATGGAAAAATCATTCCCGAACTGACCGCTGCCGGGCTCGTCTTGCATTGTTTTGCCGTGCGCCGATCTGCTAGAACGCCCGCACGAAACACTTTGTCCAGAAGCGAAGCTTGAACCGGGCACAAAAGCTCGATGATTTGACGCGAGGTCTTCTGTCGCAAGGCACGAGAGAACGTTCACAGTCTATGACAATCGCCCTTACGCATCTGCAGCGGCTTGAAGCCGAGTCCATCCATATTTTCCGCGAGGTGGCGGCCGCCTTTGCCAAACCGGTCATGCTCTATTCGGTCGGCAAGGATTCATCCGTGCTGATGCATCTGGCGATGAAGGCGTTTTATCCCGCCAAGCCGCCTTTCCCGTTCCTGCACGTCGACACGACCTGGAAGTTCCGCGAGATGATCGCTTTCCGCGACCAGATGGCGCAGAAACTGGGTTTCGACCTTTTGGTTCATGTCAATGAAGACGGCGTGCGCGACAACATCAATCCGTTCGACCACGGCTCGAACACCCACACCCATGTCATGAAAACCGTGGCGCTGCGCCAGGCGCTCGACAAATACGGTTTCGATGCCGCCTTTGGCGGCGCCCGCCGTGACGAGGAGAAATCGCGCGCCAAGGAACGCATATTCTCGTTCCGCAATGCCCAACATGTCTGGGATCCGAAGAACCAGCGCCCCGAAATGTGGAAGATCTTCAACACCCGCATCGCATCGGGTGAATCGATCCGCGTCTTCCCGCTGTCGAACTGGACCGAGCTCGATATCTGGCAGTACATCCTGCAGGAGAACATCCCGATCGTGCCGCTCTATTTCGCCAAGGAACGGCCGGTGGTGGAGCGTGACGGGATGCTTATCCTCAAGGACGACGACCGCATGAGACTGCGCCCCGGCGAGACAGTGGAGAACCGCCTGGTGCGGTTCCGCACTTTGGGCTGCTATCCGCTCACCGGCGCTATAGAATCCGATGCCGACACGCTCGAAGCCATCGTCGGCGAGATGCTGACCGCGCGCACATCCGAGCGGCAGGGCCGCCTGATCGACCGTGACGAAGCCGGCTCGATGGAAAAGAAGAAGCGCGAGGGGTATTTCTGACCATGCGTCACATCATGGCAAAAAGCCTCGCCCCCACCGACAGCATCCGCGACTACCTGGCCGCGCAGGAGAAGAAGTCGCTGCTGCGCTTCCTGACCTGCGGTTCGGTCGACGACGGCAAGTCGACGCTGATCGGGCGCCTCCTGTCCGACACCAAGCAGATTTTCGAGGATCAGCTTGCCGCGCTCGAACGCGATTCGCGCAAGCATGGCACCACGGGCGATGACATCGATTTCGCGCTGCTGGTCGACGGCCTCGAGGCCGAGCGCGAGCAAGGCATCACCATCGACGTTGCTTATCGCTTCTTCGCCACGCCGAAGCGCAAATTCATCGTCGCCGATACGCCCGGCCATGAACAGTACACCCGCAACATGGCGACGGGCGCCTCGACCGCCGACCTGGCGATCGTGCTGATCGATGCAAGGCAAGGGGTGCTGCGCCAGACAAGGCGCCATTCGATCATCGCCTCGCTGCTCGGCATCCGTCACATCGTGCTGGCCGTCAACAAGATTGATCTCGTCGACTTCGATCAGGCGGTCTTCGGCCGGATCGTCCATGACTATGCACAGTTCTCGCGCGATCTCGGCTTCCAGACCATCGTGCCGATCCCGATGTCGGCCCGATACGGCGACAATGTCAGCGGCCGCTCCGCCAATATGCAATGGTATTCCGGTCCGACGCTGATCGAGCACCTCGAGACCGTCTCGGTCGAGGAGCCTGCCGTCGAGCAGCCGTTCCGTTTTCCAGTGCAGTACGTCAACCGCCCCAATCTCGACTTCCGCGGCTTTGCCGGCACGATCGCGTCGGGGGCCATCGCGCAAGGCGACGAGGTCGTCGTCGCCAAATCCGGCAAGTCCTCGCATGTCAAACGCATTGTCGCTCACGGCGGCGATCTCAAACAGGCGGTGGCCGGCCAGGCCATCACGCTTGTTCTCGACGACGAGGTGGAAGTCTCCAGAGGCAATATGCTGGTTTCGCCGGCCGCCAGGCCGCAGGTCGCCGATCAATTCGCCGCCAACATCGTCTGGTTTGACGAGCATGCGTTGCTGCCGGGCCGCTCCTACATCCTGCGCACCGAAACCGATCAGACCAGCGCCACGGTCACCGACCTGAAATACCGCATCAACGTCAACGACTTCGCCCATGAAGCGGCCAAGTCGCTTGAAATGAATGAAGTCGGCATCTGCAACATCTCGACACGGGCGCCGATCGCCTTCGATCCCTTCGCCGAAAACCGGACCACCGGCGCCTTCATCCTGATCGACCGCATATCGAACGCCACCGTCGGCGCGGGTATGATCGTGCACTCGCTGCGTCGTGCCGAGAACATCCACTGGCAATCGCTCGATGTCGGCAAGCGTGTGCGCGCCGACATGAAGAACCAGCGGCCTGCTGTCTTCTGGTTCACCGGGCTTTCCGGCTCCGGCAAGTCGACCATCGCCAACCTCTTCGAGAAGAAGCTGTTCGCCACCGGCCGTCACACCTATATCCTGGACGGCGATAATGTCCGCCACGGTCTCAACCGCGATCTCGGCTTCACCGATGCCGACCGCGTCGAGAACATCCGTCGGGTCGCCGAAGTGGCCAAGCTGATGGCCGATGCCGGGTTGATCGTCATTGTCTCGTTCATTTCGCCGTTCAGCGCCGAACGGCGCATGGCGCGCGAGTTGATGGCCGATGGCGAGTTTATCGAGGTGTTTGTCGACACGCCTTTCGAGGAGTGCGCCAGGCGCGATCCGAAAGGCCTTTATGCCCGCGCGCTGAATGGCGAGATCAAGAATTTCACCGGCGTGGATTCACCTTACGAAGCACCGGAACACCCGGAAATCCATCTGAAGACGCTCGGCAAATCGGCGGAAGAGATGGTAGATGCCCTGGAACATTGGCTGAATGAGCGCGACATTGCCGAAGACCAATATGAAAGTGGCGGCGGTATCTGACGACAGGTCGATGCTTGACGTCTTCGAGCGGCTGGCCCTGGCGGCTGGACGCGAGGTGATGCGGGTCTTCCACGCTGGTTGCGCCGTCGACCGGAAATCAGACGCCTCGCCGGTGACCGAGGCGGACCGCGAGAGCGAGAAGATCATTCTCTCGGGCCTGCGCGCCGCATTTCCCGAGATTCCCTGCGTGGCCGAAGAGGAAGCGGCGGCCGGAATCATGCCGGCCGATCTCGGCGACACGTTCTTCCTCATCGATCCGCTCGACGGCACCAAGGAATTCGTCAATCGCCGCACTGACTTCACCGTCAACATCGCGCTTGTTCGCCATGGTGTGCCGGAAGTTGGCGTCGTCTTCGCGCCTTGCACTGGCCGCTTCTTTTCGGGGCGGCCGGGCAGCGCGGAAGCCCTGGAAATCAATGACGACTATCAGATTGTCGGCCGCCGGCCGATTTCGGTGAGAGCGGCCGCATCACCGCTGGCCGTGGTTGCCAGCCGCTCCCACAACACGCCGGAAACCGAAGCTTATATACGCGACCTTGGCGCAGCCGAGATCGTTTCCGTTGGTTCTTCCTTGAAATTCTGTCTTCTCGCCAGCGCCGAGGCGGACGTCTATCCTCGCTTCGGCCGCACCATGGAATGGGACACCGCGGCCGGCGACGCGGTGCTGCGCGCGGCGGGCGGCACCACACGCACGCTGGACGGCAAGCCCTTGGCTTACGGCAAACGCGACCAGGCCGATGACGAAGATTTCGCCAACCCGCATTTCATCGCTAGCGGCAGGGCAGGGGCGAGCCCCGCTTGAGAGCTGCCGATTACTCGGCTGCGGCCTGCGCCGAGTTCGAGCCGATATAGTTGCGGATCGTCTCGATGATCCGGTCCTGGTCGGCTTCGCTGAGATAGGGGTGCATCGGCAGGCACAGGATGCGCTTCGGCAGTTCCTCCGAGACGGCAAGACCGGTCGGCGTGCGCGGGTAGTCGCTATAGGCGACCTGCGCATGCAGCGGCTTGACGTAGTAGATGACGGACGGAATGCCCTTTTCGCTCAGATGCGCCTTCAGGCTGTCGCGCTTGGGCGTCTCGATGGCGTACTGCGCCCAGGCCGAACGGCTGCCATCGAGGTTGCGGGCTGCGGTGACGATGTCGCCCAGCCCTTGGGCATAGCGGTTTGCCACCACCTGGCGCGCCACCATCTCGTCTTCGAGAATGGCGAGCTTTTCGATGAGGATCGCCGCCTGCAGTGTGTCGAGCCGCGAATTGATGCCGACGCGGATGTTGTCGTACTGCGTCTCGCCCTTGCCGTGGAAGGCAAAGGAACGCAGCTTGTCGGCCATCTCGTCGTTGTTGGTGAACATCGCGCCGCCGTCGCCATAGCAGCCAAGCGGCTTGGCCGGATAGAAACTGGTCGAGCCGACATGGCCGAACGCACCGCACATCTTGCCGTCAAGCGACCCGCCCATCGACTGGGCGGCGTCCTCGATCACCAACAGCCCCTCGCGGTTGGCGATCGCCATGATGGCATCGTAGTCGGCGGCGAGACCGAACAGGTCGACCGGAATGATCGCCTTCGGCTGCAGCCGGCCTTCCTTCTTGATCATGGCGATGGCCGCCTCGAGGCTGGCGATGTCGATGTTGTAGGTCGCCGGATCGACATCGACGAACACCGGTTCCGCCTTGGCCAGCGCCACCACTTCGGCGGTGGCAGCGAAAGTGAAGCTCGGCACGAATACCGCGTCGCCCGGGCCGATCCCGGCGGCGAACAGCGGCAGCAGCAGCGCATCGGTGCCGTTGGCGCAGGCCACGACATGTTTGGTGCCGATATAGGCCGCAAGCTTCTTCTCGAACTCCGCGACCTGCGGGCCCAGGATGTAACGGCCGTCCTCGACGACATGGTCGATCGCGGCCTTCAGCCGGTCGCGGATGCGTTCGCGCTGTGCGCCAAGATCGATGAACTGCATGTCAGCCTCAAAAACGATTTTCAACCGGGCGGTCTAGCCAAAGAACGGCCCGCTGGTATCAGAGTTGTGCTTGCCGAGAAAGCCGGACAGCCAGAGCCGCCAATTGCCTAGGTGTCGCAGTCTGTTACCTCCGGTTTCCGGCGTATCTTCACAAGATGCCGGAAATCCGGGCTTCGTCGGGCGCGTTCACGTCCTTATAGTCCCGCTGGGCGGCCCCGCGAAACATAAAGTGATCGGCTGGCTCAACTTAAATTGAGCGTTACTCAGGCGATTTCATGCCGCCAAGGCGGATTGGCGCCCGCGCGCGACACGGTCACTGCCGCTGCCTTGGCACCAAGCGTCAATGCCTTGCGAATGGCGTCTTGCGGAAGGCCGCCGATGGCCGCCTTCGTCAGCAGCCCTTGTTCATGCAGCGAGGCGAGAATGCCGGCGTTGAACGTATCGCCCGCGCCGACCGTGTCGACCACCTCAACCTTCTCCGGCATCACGGTGACGGTATGGTCTTTGGTGTAACCGACAGCACCTTCGCTGCCATGGGTCACGACGATCAGCTTGGGGCCTCGGTCGAGCCAGTTGCGGATGACATCCTCATGCGAGCCGGCTTCGCCGAACCAATGGAGGTCTTCGTCCGACAGTTTCACGATGTCGGCCATGGCCATCATCTCGCGGATGCGCCTGAGGTGCTTGGCCTTGTCCGGGATGAAGTTCGGCCTGATGTTGGGATCGAGCATCATGACGCGGCTTGCGTGCTCGCGCCGCATGAACTCTTCATAGGCGCCGCCGGCGGGCTCCGAGATCAGACTGATGGCGCCGAACAGCATGGCTTCGATCTCGTTGCCGAGCGACGGCAGGTCGTCGATCGTCAGCATGCGCCCCGCGGTGTTCTCGTCGTAGAACGTGTAGGTCGCCTGGCCATTGGCGAGCCGTACGAAGGCGAGCGTCGTCGGCCTGGGCGAGGTGTGGGAATAGGTCGAGCTGACCTTGCTCGCCCCCAGCGCGTCCCTGAACTGGCCGCCGAAAAGATCCGACGACAGGCCCGAAAAGAAACCGGCCGGCGCCCCCAATCGGCCGAGCGCGATCGCCGTGTTGAACACCGCGCCGCCGACATAGGGGGCAAAGGCCGGCTCGCCCAGCGTCGTGATGCGCGGCAGCATGTCGATCAGGGCTTCGCCGCAGCAGAGGATCATGGCGTCTTGGTCTCCGGCGGATAGATCACGCCCTTGCGGATGATGATGTTGGCGTAAAGCCTGGGCTCGCTTGTCGCGACAATGGCATGCGCCGACTTGACCCGTGCATAGAAGTCGGCGCCGGCCAGTGCAACCACCTTGCGACCCGGTGCGCGCTTGGCGCAGATCGCCTCGATCTCGTGATGGACCGGATCGGCAATCGAGGGATTGCCTTTGACGGAGGCGCGGAACAGGGCTTCCGGAACGGCGTCGTCGACCGGCAGCACGCTCAAGATCGCATCGAGCACGGGAATGAGAGGATGGCCATCGGCCCGGATCAGGCGCTTCGCCTGCTCTTCGGCCGGATAGTTTCCGTCGACCAGGGCGATCTCGTCGCCATGGCCCATGGCGCGCAGTGTCGCCAGAAGGTCCGGACCGAGCAGCGCGGGGATTCCGATCAGCATTCAGGCGCTCCTTGAAATCGTCGTCGAGCCGATCAGGAAGCGTTCGGATAGCGGCAGGCTGGCGCCGCCGAGCGCCCGGGCGTGAATGCCGACGGTTCCCTCGCGGACGGCGGGCAGTTTCAGACCTTCGCCGTCGATTGTCGCAATGGCCGCGATGATGGCATCGACCAGCCTGCGGCGCACGGCCCGCGGCATCCAGCCGTCGACCACCGCCGCCTCGAAATCGATGATCGAGGACGCCGCGACGATGGCATAGGCGAGCGCCTGCGAAGCGCTGGCGACCCAGTCGTCGAGTTCGGAACCGATCTCGCCCCAATCCTCGGGCGACGTCCATAGGTGCGAGGCTTCGACGCCGCGGGCATTGAGCGCTTTTTCCAGCATGGCGATCGACGCCACGTCGATCAGCTGGGTCGGCTTGCCGTCCGGCCCGGGTACCGGCATGGAGCCGAGCGCGCCGGCATTGCCGGTCGGGCCGCCGAACAGCCGGCCGTTGAGCACGATGCCGCCGCCGGCGAAGGCACCGATATAGAAATAAACGAAGTCACGCGCGCCGCCAGCTTGGCCGAAGACGAGCTCGGCGCCGCACGCCGAGGTGGCGTCGTTCTGGAGATAGACTGGAAAATCGCATTGCGCCTGGATGTCGGCCCTGATGTCGCGGTGGCGCCATTCGTCCATGACATCGCGCGGCGCACCAGCGGTGTCGGCCCAGTTCCACAGTTCGAATGGCATGGCGATGCCGAGTCCGGCGATGCGCTTGTCCTGTGCCGGTGTCAGTTCGCCGCGCATCTTCTTCATGCCTGAAGTGACGAATTCAACCGTCTCGCGCGGTGCGGGATAGCGATAGGAGTGCTGCAGCATCGAGCGCACCTGCCCAAGAAAATCGATCAGCACCAGTTCCGCGCTGCGGCGGCCGATCTTGAGGCCGATGAAGAAGGCGCCCTCCGGATTGAGCGCCATAGGTATGGATGGCTGGCCGATCTTGCCACGCAGCGGCGCCTGTCGCACGAGCAGGCCTTCTTCCTCGAGTTCGCGCATGATGACCGAAACCGTCTGCGCCGAAAGTCCGGTCATGCGGGCGATATCGGATTTCGCCAGGCTGCCTTGCTGGCGCACCAGCGAGAGCACCAGCCGCTCGTTGTGATCGCGCATGCCGCTCTGGTTGGTGCCGCGGTGAATCAGGCTGTCATTCGCTTCGGGCGAACCGTGCCTCGCAGTGGCGGTCTCCACCCTGTTCCTCCCGTTGTTTCCCCTCAATGCTTTTGGGCCAGAATGAGTGAACGACGCAAGGCTGTCAATAATAAATAAGAGTGATTTAATTATTGACAGGAGCTGCGGTCTGGTGTCTGTTGAGGGGGCGTCCACGCTGGGAGAATTTCGTAGGATGCGCCGTAGATGCCGGTGGCCGGCATCCGGAATGGTTCCACTGGGAGGAAGATCGTGACCAATACAAAATTGTTGAAATCGACCGTGTTTGCCGCGGCAGCCTTGGGTCTGATGGCGTTTGCGTCATCCGCCTCCGCGGCCGGCGTCGGCGCTTGCCTGATCACCAAGACCGACACCAATCCGTTCTTCGTCAAGATGAAGGAAGGCGCGACCGCAAAGGCCAAGGAACTCGGCGTCGACCTCAAGACCTATGCCGGCAAGATCGACGGCGACAGCGAAAGCCAGGTGGCGGCGATCGAAAGCTGCATTGCCGACGGCGCCAAGGGTATCCTGATCACCGCATCCGACACCAAGGGCATCGTGCCGACCGTGAAGAAGGCGCGTGACGCCGGCCTGCTGGTGATCGCGCTCGACACGCCGCTCGACCCGATCGACGCGGCCGATGCGACCTTCGCCACCGACAATCTCGAGGCCGGCAAGCTGATCGGCGCCTGGGCCGCGGCAACGCTCGGCGACAAGGCCAAGGACGCCAAGATCGGCTTCCTCGACCTGACGCCGTCGCAGCCGACCGTGGACGTGCTGCGCGACCAGGGCTTCATGATGGGCTACGGCATCGACGTGAAGGATCCCAACAAGATCGGCGACGAAACCGATCCGCGCATCGTCGGTCACGACGTCACCAACGGCAATGAGGAGGGCGGCCGCAAGGCGATGGAGAACCTTCTGCAGAAGGACAACACCATCAACGTCATCCACACCATCAACGAGCCCGCCGCGGTCGGCGCCTACCAGGCGCTCAAGGCTGTCGGCCTTGAAAAGCAGGTGCTGATCGTCTCCGTCGACGGCGGCTGCCCCGGCGTGAAGTCGGTGACGGAAGGTGTCATCGGCGCGACGTCGCAGCAGTATCCGCTGCAGATGGCCGCGCTCGGCATCGAGGCGATCGCCGCCTTCGCCAAGGATGGAACCAAGCCGAAGCCGACCGAAGGCAAGAGTTTCTTCGACACCGGCGTCAACCTGGTGACCGACAAGCCGGCCAACGGCGTGAAATCCATCGACACCAAGGAAGGCCTCGCCAAGTGCTGGGGCTGATGCCGGCCTGACCGGCAATTAGAGAACTCGAGCGGTCGGGGCTTGATCCCCGGCCGCTTCGGGTGGACGATGGGTCGCGTGACCGCGAACAATCCCGGCGACAGACCGGAAAGGCGTGGACGGGCGTCAGCGCTAGGCTGACCCTTCACGGGGAGGAAACATGGCTCAAGCTCAGGAATTCGAGAAGGTTCTCTCGAGCAGCGACACCAGCGTTGCCGCGTTCGACGAACACAAATCCGCAGTCAGGCGCGTCCAGCACTTCCTGCATTCGACACCGGCCGCGGTGCCGCTGATCGTGCTGGTCCTGTCGATCATCATCTTCGGCATCACCATTGGCGGGCGCTTCTTCTCGTCCTACACGCTGACGCTGATCCTGCAGCAGATTGCCATCGTCGGCATTCTGGGCGCTGCGCAGACACTGGTCATCCTGACCGCCGGCATCGACCTGTCGATTGGCGTCATCATGGTCATTTCGGCGGTGATCATGGGCAATTGCGCCGTCAGCTACGGCTTGCCGAGCGTGGTGGCCGTGGCGCTCGGGCTTGCCGCCGGGGCTGCCTGCGGGCTGCTCAACGGCTTGCTGGTCGCTTACATGAAGCTGCCGCCTTTCATCGTGACCCTTGGCACGTGGAACATCGTCATGGCCACGAACTTCATCTATTCGGCCAATGAAACGATCCGTGACACCGACGTCGATACCCAGGCGCCGCTGCTGCATCTGTTCGCCCTGAGCTTCAAGGTCGGTACCGCGGTGCTGACGCTGGGCGTCATCGCCATGGTCGCGCTGGTGCTGCTGCTCTGGTACGTCCTCAACCACACCGCCTGGGGCCGCCATGTCTACGCTGTCGGTGACGACCAGGAGGCGGCCAAGCTGTCGGGCATACAGACCAAGAAGGTGCTGGTGACGGTCTACACCCTTGCC
>NZ_PNOT02000064.1 GCF_002879535.1 Mesorhizobium intechi | reverse complement strand
CGTAAGATGTGTAAAGAGCGTTATCCAGAACGTTTTGATGAGATTTCGTCCCATTTTGCGCAATCGGTTCCGCTGTTGAAAAGAATTGCGCAGAAGAGCAGGCTAGAATGTGCACACAGCTGCGTCTCTGCGGTCGACGATATCGAAATTCTCAGTAAGGGTCTGGCAACTGGGGATCCTGAATTGGTGTGGGAAACGTACTTTGTATTTATGTCGAAGCTGAATAGGCCGTCGTCCGAAACGTTTCAAGGTGTGTTTCTGCAGTGCTGGAAGCTTAACGCGTCCAACGGGCAATTGTGGAAAATGATACGAAAGTTGGATGGAGCAGCGTTCTTGACAAGCGAAGCGGTCGTCCAGTCCGTTCTTTCCTCAAAGCGCCCAGATATCTGGCTCGCTTACCTCGATCGAATTGTCGAATGTAAGGCTGTTCATGACTTTGCAGATATTTGCCGAGACATGGATTTTGTGGAAACTGCTTCTCGGCTCAAGGGAGAAGCTCCGGACAGCGATTGGAAGCGAGTTTCGTGGGTTTTGGGGTACTTGGAGGAGGGCCAACCTTATCCCCTTGGAGTTGGTGATAGTTAAAGACGAGCCTTAGCGCTGCACCTACTTCGGCTTCGCAAGCATGTAAACTTGTGAGTTCGGTCGGGTTCAAAATGATCCCGACTGCACCTCGTGCGACATATTTCGTGTCGGGGGCCTCATCGATGAAGCCAATTGCTGACCACCAGCAACAGCGATTTGCGGGAGTGCTTCGGTGCCGTACTGGAATGGTGTCGGGTGCGGAACGGCAGCTTACCGCCAAGCGATCGCCACAACCGGACGATCCGGTGTCGGCCCCAATGCTGCTTGGCGGCGATGCGCCGCAAATCAGTCGTTCCTCAGACATCCACCGCATCTTGAACAGACATCAGCTCTCGACCCTGAGTGGCTTCTTGCTTGAACGTCGTGCAGCCCGGCAATGACGGCGGTGATCGCTAATGTCCTACAAGGATTCCAGTGCGTGCGGAGGCGATCTCGCCGGGCGGCGTCATTGCGCAGCAAGATCTGACGCTCCAGAAGTAGCCCGGCCGTCGCTGAGGGTGCCTACTTCGCTGCCGCGCCAAGCCACCAAGGCGACGCGTGAATGTCAAGCGGTGACGCGAGGCAGTGCGGGCAGTGAAAGAGGTTCGCGGCGATCTCAACTCCGGTAGACGATCCGTCGCAATGCAAGCAAAACCAGATGTCGCTCACCCCATGACCTAAGGGGTGCTCGGCTCGGCCCGCGCCGTCCGGCACGGTTGAACGGCGAGGCCAATCGGAGGCGATCCGGGCGTGGACAAGCTTGCGCCAACCCGAGGCTACATCGAGGGCGGCATTCCGGAAGTCCGTACCATCAATCGGGTTTGCTTTAAGTCGACGATCCGTGACGCGGAAGCGAGGAGGAGCCAAGGGGGCCTCAGGCAAGGTGAGTTCCCAACCTCGTCCCCACATGCGAACATCATCTCCCTGAGTGCTCACCCGATAGTTGTGCCCCTGCAGTTCGCCCTCGAACCTGTCAGCGCCAAGTGCGCGCCAGGGATCAGTGTCGATGGAGATCAGCGGGTTTTCGGCAAGTACTAGCGCCTCGGCCGTGGCAATATCCTCCGGAGACGGGCGCCATCCGTTTCTGTTCGCGTTGGCGAGGGCGTTCCAATGTGGATAGCCCAAGGCCTGCGCAACGACCTCCAGTGCGCCGACGTGTTTGATCCGCTTGGCATGCGCGATATTCCGTGCCGCGGTCTTCAGTTCTTTCAGTTGATCGCTGTTGCTCATGATCCATCCCTATCGAGGTCACGGATCCGACATGTGCCCACTGCTGACAGACCCGTCCCAGAGGGAATGGTTGGTTAAAACTCAGCGAAAGCGCACTGCGAGGCTTAGCATGGTGGGCACACAGGCCTGTGCGGGAGGCCATCACCACGTTGCAGTCAGCGCCAAAAAACGTCAAGCCACTTTTGCAGGATTGTAACTAACTTAGGACCACACCCTACCGATCCACTCTCGGCCCCAAACCGGGCTCCTCTGCGCCCATTGCGGTTACTCAGTGTGAATTCCCCGTCGCTAGGCAGCTGA
Organism: Mesorhizobium intechi; assembly: GCF_002879535.1. GTDB lineage: Bacteria > Pseudomonadota > Alphaproteobacteria > Rhizobiales > Rhizobiaceae > Mesorhizobium > Mesorhizobium intechi. The sequence goes on along the minus strand of NZ_PNOT02000064.1, from coordinate 2,064 downwards.
CTGTCCGCTTGTTCCGCGGCGAGGTCGGGATGGGAATCTAACGGACTGGTGTTGGTGGCTACCTCGGTAAAGGGACATTCATGCGATGTGGCCGAGGCCTCCCAGCGCGAATGGTTGGCTCGAGTGGCGTCACGGCCGTCCCAACATCACTGGACTTCATTTTTTTAACCTGCTAGAAGGTAGAAAAAATGAAGTAGGATCGATCGATGACTGTCGCAAGCGCCGCACTCTATCAGCATCCTTTTGACGCTCGCCGTCGTTTAATGGAACTGAACATCTCTGTTGAGGCCTTGATCAAGGCTGTAGAGGCTGGACACGTGGCCCGGTTGAATTGCACTGACAATGACCCGCCGTTCATACCCGGTACCGAAGCCTGGAGAATGGTGGTGCGCACTCTGCGGGATGAATTGGTGCCGCTTGGTTGGCGCAAGGACGATCCGAGCAACTACTCGTTGGTGATTAACGATTCGAGTGAGATCAACATTGTCGTCGCAAGTGCCGACCACCTCACCTGCAGATGGCCTGGCATGCCAAGAACAAAGTCACTCAAGGGTCTCTTTACTGAGGCGGCCGTGTTGAAGAACAGTGCGGAGGACGATCTTTTCCCCGATACAGTGAAAGCTGATCTGCTCCGGGCTGTGACCGTCCTGAACTACAAGACGTATATGCTGCTTATAAACATTGATGATGAACAGTGCCGGGCCGAGCTGTCTTTGCCGTCAGACTTCGACGACCAAATGGTGACCGATTGGGCTGAACGCATTTTCATCCCCATACCTGGTGTGGACGGCGGCGTGCCGCAGAAGATAGATAACACGCCCGATATCGACGTGCCGGTGAAGCGCAAGGCCGCATGAAATGTTCAACAAATCGCGGCTGAAAGTCGCTCGTCAGCGCGCCGGGCTGACGATGCGAGAACTTGCGTCCAGAGTTGGTATCGAACCTCGTACAGTGACCGGTTACGAGGCTGGGGAATACCAGCCGAGCGACGACGTAGCTCGGAAATTCGCGCGGGTACTCGGCTTCTCTCTCGAATTCTTCATGGGTGACGACCTGGACATTCCACTGGTGGAAGGTGTGAGTTTTCGCTCAATGACCAAGATGACGGCTCGGCAGCGAGACGGTGCGATTGCCGCTGGCGCCGTAGCCTTCCTTCTTTCGGACTGGCTGGACGGAGAGTTTGAGCTGCCGGACGCTGACCTACCGGACATGCGAGAAGAGTCACCTCAGGCTGCGGCAGCCGGGCTGCGAGACTATTGGGGCGTGGGCAACAGACCCATTAAGAACATGGTTCATTTGCTAGAGCTGCAGGGTGTTCGAGTCTTCTCCCTTGGGGAAGATGGCAAAGAGGTCGATGCGTACTCGCTGTGGCGGGGGGCGCGGCCTTATGCGTTTTTGAACACCCAAAAATCGGCAGAGCGAAGCCGATTCGACGCTGCGCATGAGCTCGGGCACCTCGTGTTGCACAAGCATGCTTCGCCAAATGGCCTGGAGGCTGAGAAGGAGGCTAATGAGTTTGCCGCTGCCTTCTTGATGCCAGAGGCGCCGCTGCGGGCTGTGGGGCGAGTTTCCGGGCTTCCAAAAGTCGTGCAATTGAAGCAAGAGTGGTCGGTATCGGTTGCTGCTATGGCTTACCGACTGCACGAGATCGGCCTCCTTACCAAATGGAATTACCAGCAGATTTTCGTCGAGATCTCTAGACGGCGCTGGCGGACTGAAGAGCCTTCGCCAATTCGACGCGAGCAATCCCAGATCTGGCAGAAGGTGCTAAGCGAGGTTCGCCGGGATGAACAGTTGGGACTAGTCGGGTTGTCCCAACTTCTTTCGTTGCCTGAGGCAGAGCTAGCGAAACTGTTGTTTGGTCTCGTGACCGTTGGTCTGCCGTCGGCCCCGCGGACAGCACCAATAACGCCTCCACGAGGTCAACTCAGGCTAGTGAAGTAATTGGAGTTGGGCCACGAACGGCGACCTTTGAGGACATATATCGTTGTCCGCGTGCGTCGAACCGGGTCGGGAGCCGTCGACCGGAAGCGCCCCATTGCGATCGTTCAGTATAACATGGGC
>NZ_PNOT02000140.1 GCF_002879535.1 Mesorhizobium intechi | reverse complement strand
GGGTTGCGAACCGACGACGGCGCCGATCTGGTTGCGGTTGACGTAGATGTTGCCGGCATGGATGCCGTCGACGAAATGCTGGACGCGACCTTCGATGCGGGTGTGCAGGCCGAAGGTCAGGCCATAGCCCTTGCGGTTGATGGCAGCGATGACGGCATCGATCTCATCGGCGTCGAAGCTGGCGACATGCAGCACCGGGCCGAACACTTCGCGGTCCATCTCCTCGATGCCCTTGACCCGGAAGACATGCGGCGCAACGAAGCGCCCGTCCTTGGGCGCCTCGAGCTTGGCGATCAGCCGGCCCTCGAGGCCCTTCTTCGTGCAATAGTCGCGGATCGCACCTTGCGCCTCATCGTCGATGACTGGACCGACATCGGTCGAAATCCGCCAGGGGTCACCGACGTTGAGCGCCTCCATGGCGCCTTTCAGCATCTCCAGCATCTTCTTCTCGACGTCCTTCTGCACGTAGAGCACGCGCAGCGCCGAACAGCGCTGGCCGGCGCTCTGGAAGGCCGAGGCCAGTATGTCGCGCACCGCCTGCTCGGGCAGTGCGGTGGAATCGACGATCATGGCGTTCAGACCGCCGGTCTCGGCAATCAGCATGGCGTCGGGTGTCGCGGTCTCCGCCAGCTGTTTTTCGATCAGCTTGGCGACCTCGGTCGAGCCGGTGAAGCAGACGCCGGCGATGCGCGCGTCAGCGGTCAGTGGCGCCCCCACCGAAAGACCGTCGCCGGGCAACAGCTGGATGATGTCTTCCGGCACGCCGGCTTCGCGCAGCAACTCGACGGCGCGGAAAGCGATCAGCGGCGTCTGTTCGGCTGGCTTGGCGATGACCGAATTGCCGGTAACGAGTGCTGCCGCGACCTGGCCGGTGAAGATCGCCAGCGGGAAATTCCACGGTGAAATGCAGACGATCGCGCCGCGCGCCGGCGTGCCCGCCTCGGCGTTGGCCGCCTCGGAGGCGTAGTAGCGCAGGAAATCGACGGCTTCGCGCACTTCCGCCACCCCGTCGGCCAGCGATTTGCCGGCTTCGCGGGTGGCGAGCGCGAAGAACTCGACAGCATTGGCCTCATACAGGTCGGCGGCGCGGTTGAGGATGGCGGCGCGTTCGGCAACGGGGCGCTTTGCCCAGGCCGGCTGCGCTTCCACGGCAATGCGCACGGCGATCGTGACCTGCTTGGCAGCGGCCTCGTGAACCGTTCCGACCACTTCATCGGGTTTGGCCGGATTGACGACCGGGCGTGGCTTGCCATAGCCGGCAGCCCGCGTGATCGGCTTGGCGTGCCAGCGGTCCGGCCCGGCGAACGCCGCCCTGGCCTTGTCGATGGCCGCCAGCGTCACCGTGTCGGTGATGTCGAATCCCCTGGAATTGCGGCGGCCCGCGCCAAAAATCTGCGACGGCCTGGCAATCGCCGGATTGGCGGCGGGGCCTTGGCTTTCCACCGTTTCGAGGGGATCGCGCGCGATGTCCTCCGGCTCGACGTCCTCGTCGGTCAGCTGGTGCACGAAGGAGGAGTTGGCGCCGTTCTCTAGCAGCCGGCGGACCAGATAGGCCAGCAGATCCGAATGCGCGCCGACCGGCGCATAGATGCGGCAGCGCGTGCCTTCGGCCTGGCGCACGGTCTCGTGCAGCGCCTCGCCCATGCCATGCAGGCGCTGGAATTCGAAAGAATCGCGGCTCGTGGCCATCGACAGGATGGCGGCGACAGTGTGGGCGTTGTGGGTGGCGAATTGCGGATAGATGCGGTCGGTCATGCCAAGCAGTTTCTTCGCGCAAGCCATGTAGGAGACGTCGGTGTTGGCCTTGCGGGTGAAGACGGGATAGCCGGCAAGTCCGAGCGTCTGCGCCCGCTTGATTTCAGTGTCCCAATAGGCGCCCTTGACCAGCCGGACCATGATGGTTCGGTCGTATTTCCGGGCCAGCGCATAGAGCCAGTCGATGACGAAGGCCGCGCGCGGCCCATATGCTTGCACGACCACGCCAAAGCCGTTCCAGCCGGCGAGTTCCGGCTCGGCCAGCACGCGCTCGATGACATCGAGCGACAGATCAAGACGGTCGGCCTCTTCGGCGTCGATGTTGAGGCCCATGCGCGAATGTCTGGCCGCAAGCGCCAGCGACAGCAGCCGCTCGGCCATGACGGGCAGCATCTCTTCCTTCTGCGCCACCTCGTAGCGCGGATGCAGCGCAGAAAGCTTCACCGAGATGCCGTGGTTCTGCCTGATGTCGGGACCGTTGGAGCCGGCATTGAGCGAGGAAATCGCGTCGGCATAGGCCTTGTGGTAGCGCAGTGCGTCGGCCTCGGTGCGGGCCGCCTCGCCCAGCATGTCGAAGGAATAGAGGTAGCCCTTCTGCGTCATCGGCCGGCCACGCTTGACCGCTTCCGCAATGGTGCGGCCGAGCACGAACTGTTCGCCCATCTCGCGCATGGCGGCGGCCACCGCTTTGCGAATGACCGGCTCGCCCAGCCGCCGCACCATCGAGCGCAGCGTGCCTTCGATGCCGCCCTCGCCCTCGTCCAGCACGCGGCCGGTCAGCATCAGCGCCCAGGTCGAGGCGTTGACGAAGATCGAACTGGAACCGCCCGAATGGGCCGACCAGTCATGCGGCGCGATCTTGTCGGCGATGAGATCGTCCATCGTCTCCGTGTCGGGCACGCGCAGCAGCGCCTCGGCCAGGCACATCAGCGCCACGCCTTCCTTGGTGGAGAGGCCGTAGGCGGAGAGGAAAACTTCCATCAGCCGGGGATCGGACGAACCGCGCACCGCCCGCACCAGATCGGCCGCCCGCGCCGAGATCGCATCGCGATCCCCAGCCGAAAGCCCAGTCGCCTCGGCCAGTCGCTTCACGGCCTCGTCTTCGTCGGGAAGATAGTTGGCGCGGATCTGCTGGCGGATGGTGTCGAGCGTCATGGCGGGTCCCGTGGAGCAAGCATCAGGGGAGCGGGCCGGCGGTCACCGGACCGAATGGCGCAAGCTAGCACAGACGCCGCTTTACAATCGGTCCAAAGAAATCGACAGGAAAGTCCGAACGATCTATCATAATACCAATCTCTCAGAGTTTGGACTGCGATTTCGATGACAGAAGACCAATTGGACCGCATCGACCGGAACATCCTGTCCGCGCTGGCAAGCAATGGCCGGCTTTCCATGTCGGAACTGGCGGCCAAGGTCGGCCTGTCGAAGACGCCCGTGCAGGCGCGGGTCAAGCGGCTGGAGAAGGACGGCTACATCAGGGGCTATCAGGCGATCATCGACCGCGAGCGCATGGGCGAAGGCCATGTCGCCTTCGTCCAGGTGAAATTGTCCGACACCCGTTCCGCCGCGCTCGACGCTTTCAACCGCTCGGTGCAGGCGGTGCCGGAGATTGAGCAATGTCACATGATGGCGTCGAGCTTCGACTACCTGCTGAAGGTCCGCACCCGGGACATCGCCGCCTATCGCCGCGTGTTGGGCGAGCGCATCTCGGCGCTCCCACACGTCGCCCAGACCTCGACCTTCGTGGCGATGGAGACGGTGAAAGACAGGTAATTACTCCGACAGCGTCTTCAAAAAAGCCACCAGCGCAGCGCGTTCGCGGTCCGACAGTTGCAGCGGATGGATCTCGGTTGTCCCCTCCATGCTCGGCGCCGCCTTGGCGTAATGCGCCACCACCTCGTCGAGCGACGAGAACTGCCCGGCATGCATGTAGGGCGGCCGCGTGGCCGCACCGCGCAATGATGGCGTCTTGTAGGCGCGAACGAGTTCCGGTGCATCCTTGACCATGAAGCGCAGTTCGCCGCATGCGCCGACGTCGCCATCGCGATAAGCGCCGAAGCAGTTGAACGGATCGGCTTCGACCTGTGCCACCGCATCGATGCGCCCGCGATCCGGCGGCAGGCCCGCGACGGGCGGCACGCCGGTGTTGTGAAAACCGTTGTCGGTGAAGCGCGGGCCATTGTGGCAGCTCACGCAATTGGCTTTGCCGATGAACAGTTTCAGCCCGAGGATTTCTTCCCGCGTGAAGGCGGCATCGCCCTTGGGTTCGGCGCCGGTGGCAAGGTCCAGGGCAAACCGGTCGAAGCGCGTCTGCGGTGGCTCAATCGAGCGTTCGAAAGCCGCGATCGCCTTGCCGATATTGGCAAAGACGCGGTTGACGGCGTCGCGGTGCGCACCGTCCATCGCGTTCCAGGCAGCCCGTTCGGCATCGTTTCCGAGCGGACTGGCATTCAACGGAATGCCGGCAAAATCGGGCAGCGGCCCGAAGATGCGCTCATAGCGCTCGCCGAAGCGCGCCTTGATGTAATGCGCATATGCAGCACGGTTTCCTGCCTGTTCCAGCGGGTTTTCCAGCGGCGTCAGCGCTTGTGCCCAAAGGCTGTCGCGGCGGCCGTCCCAAAAGAACCATGGATCGCGCGCCACGCCGGCCAGCGGCATGCTCCGCCGGTTGGTCCGGCCGACGCCGACGGCTTGCGGCAGGTCGTCCTGGAACTGCCGGTCGATCTTGTGGCAGGTCGAGCACGACACGGTGCCGTCGCGGCTCATGCCGAGATCGAAGAACAGCGTCGAACCAAGCGCTGCCGCCGCCGGCACGTCGGCAAAGCGGTTGGTGGTGTCAGGCTTCAGCGACGGCAGCGTGTTCAACGCCAGCGAGGCGATGGTCTTCTTCTCGGCGTCGGAAAAATCCGGCTTGCCGCAGCCGACGAGGATGACGGCGACCATCAGCGCCAGAAAGCAAGAAAGGCGCTTCATCGATCGCTCACAGCACTACGTTGAACAGCACCGTATCGGAGCCGGCGCCCGACGAGATGGCGAACCGAAGTTGCCACCAGCCACTCATGGTGAATTTCAGCCCCTCGATGCGGTAACGGCCCTCGCCCAGGTAGTCGGTCACCTGCGGGCTGGTCGGCAGGCCGTGATTGTGTTGCGGCATGCCGCCGGAGATGGCGATCGCGGCTCGCTCCACCGAGGCCCCCGTCTTTGTTTTCAGCGTCAGCAGCCAGGATTCCAGTTCGCCCTGCCGCACCACCCCCCGTTCCGGTACGAAGCTCGCCATGTAAAGCCCGTTGTCGGTCTTCTTCGTCCGCGAGACATCCGGGCCAGCAAGCTGCGCGCTTTGCGGCGCCGTCAGATAGACGACCGCGAGAACGCCGACCAGCAGCGCAGCCAGACCAAGACCCGCCAAAAGAT
>NZ_PNOT02000094.1 GCF_002879535.1 Mesorhizobium intechi | reverse complement strand
CGAACTGGCGCATGGGTTTTGCCGGCGACACGTTCAACACGCTGTGGGCGCTGCACGCGTTGAGCGAGAACCGGCCCGCAACCTATGTCTCGGCCTTCGGCGACGACCCCTTTTCGCAGGACCAGATCGGCTTCTTCGCCGAAAACGGCATCGGCGTCGGCTCCAGCCCGGTGATATCAGGCGCGCGGCCCGGCCTCTATGCGATCACGCTGACAGGTGCCGAGCGCTCCTTCACCTACTGGCGCGGCGACGCCGCCGCCCGGCAGCTTGCCTCGGATCCCGCCGCACTGTCGAAAAATCTTGAAAATCAGGCGCTTGTGTACTTTTCCGGAATCACTTTAGCAATTCTGGACGATGCGGCTCGCAAGACGCTGCTGGAAGCTGTGGCCAGGGCACGTGCCGCTGGCGCGCTGATCGCCTTCGATCCCAATTATCGGCCACGGCTTTGGCGCAACCGCGAAAGCGCGCAAGCAGCGATCGTCGAGGCACTCGGCGTGACCGACATCGCCCTGCCGACCTTCCCCGATGAGCAGATGTTGTTTGGGGATGCAACGCCGCTGGCGACCGCCGAACGGCTCAGGCAATGGGTCGGCGAAGTTGTGGTGAAGAATGGCGAGCAGCCGGCACTGATTACCGATGGCGGAACATTGCATGACGTGCCGGCGATCCATGTCGCGGCCCCCGTCGACACCACCGGCGCCGGCGATTCCTTCAACGGCGGCTACCTCGCGGCGCGTCTTGCCGGCCATGGCCCGCGCGAAGCGGCAAGCCGCGCGCATCGCGTCGCCGCCGCTGTAGTCCAGGTCCGCGGCGCCCTGGCACCGTTCGAGACGCTACGAGCAGCGTTCGAAAACTAGCCGCATGGAACCCTATGGAAGGCGGAAGCGGTATTCCGTCACGTGGTGATAAATCGCACCCGGCCAGAGCGTTGCCTGTGGGAAATACGGCCGGTTCGGCGCATCCGGCCAGATTTGCGGTTCCAGGCAGAAAGCGGAAAACGCCTTGTAGTCGCGGCCTTCCAGCCCCTTGCGCGGCGTCACATACTGGCCGGTATAGAGCTGAATGCCTGGTTCCGTGGTCCAGACCTCCATCTCGACGCCGGAACTGGCCCCTTGCGTCCATGCCGCTTGCCGCAGCGGCCCGCGCGTCGAGGCAAGGCAGAAGTTCTGGTCGTACGGCAGTTGCTCACCCTCGGTCTCCATGCGCAGCGGCCGTGCCTGGCGGAAATCGAAGGGCGTGCCGTCAACTGGCTTGACAACGCCGGTCGGGATCATGTCGCTGTCGACCGGCAGATAGGCGCCGGCGTTCAGCATCATCCTGTGGTCGAGAATGTCACCGGCACCGCCGTCATCGAGGTTGAAATAGGAGTGCTGGGTGAGATTGCACAGCGTCGGCTCCTCGCACGTCGCCGTCAGCTCGACGCTCAGTGTGCCGGGGATCTTCAGCCGATAGGTGCAGGTGACGTCGAGCGCGCCGGGAAAACCCATCGCACCCTCGGGATCGTGCAGCGTCAGCGTGACGAAGTCCCGGCCATGCAGCGAAACCGCCCACGGCCGGTGCGAATAGCCCTGCGATCCGCCATGCAGCGTATGCTTGCCGAGGAAATTTTGCTCGGTCTGGTAGCGGTTGCTGTTAATGGTGAAGCGGCCGTCGCGGATGCGGTTGGCATAGCGGCCGACGACGGCGCCGAAGAAGGCGTTGTCGGCCTCATAGGCCTCCAGAGTGTTGTAGCCGAGCACCAGCGGCGCATCGTGACCGGTCAGGCGCAAATCCTGGATGATGGCGCCAAGCCCGATAATGTTGGCTGTGAGGCCGCCGCCCCTGATGGTGAAGCGGCGCACCGGCTCACCCGCCTGCGTCGTGCCGAAAACCTCGCCGTCCTTCATCGCCATGCCCGCAAACGTCAGTTAATCCCAGGATTTCGGCTGGTTTTCTCGACCAAGGCGGCGGGCCAGGCCCGCCGACCTCAGGAATAGCGTATCAGAGGCCGAGGCCGCCGATACAGACATATTTGGTGTCGAGGTAATCCTCGATGCCCTGATGTCCGCCTTCCTTGCCGAGGCCCGATTCCTTGACGCCGCCAAACGGTGCCTCCGGCGTGGTGATGAGGCCTTCATTGACACCGACCATGCCATATTTCAGCCCCTCCATGACGCGGAAGGCGCGGCCGAGATCGCCGGTGTAGAAATAGCAGGCGAGGCCAAATTCGGTGTCGTTGGCGAGCGCTATTGCTTCCGCTTCGGTCTCGAACTTGAACACCGGAGCGACCGGCCCAAAAATCTCTTCCTTCATGAAGCGCATCTTGGGTGTCGCATTGGCGATCACCGTCGGCTGGAAGAACGAACCGCCGAGCGCATGGCGCTTGCCGCCCGCGACGATCTTGCCGCCCTTCGAGGTAGCGTCGGCGATCAGATCTTCCACCTTCTCGACCGCCTTCTCGTCGATCAGCGGTCCCTGCTGCACGCCTTCCTCGAGGCCCGAACCGACCTTCAGCCCATTGCTGGCGGCGGCCAGCTTCTCGACGAACTTGTCATAGACGCCGGCCTGAACGAGGAAGCGGTTGGTGCAGACGCAGGTCTGGCCGGAATTTCGGTATTTGGCTGTGATCGCACCGGTGACGGCGCGGTCGATATCGGCGTCGTCGAAGACAATGAACGGCGCGTTGCCGCCGAGTTCCATCGACACCTTCTTCACGGTGACCGACGACTTCTGGATGAGAAGCTTGCCGACTTCGGTCGATCCGGTGAACGTGATCTTCGACACCAGCGGATTGGCGCAGATCTCGTCGCCGATCTCGCCGGCCGATCCGGTCAGGATGTTGACGACGCCCTTGGGGAAGCCGACTTCCTCGGCCAGCGCGCCCCAGGCAAGACCCGAATAAGGCGTCTGCGAGGCGGGCTTCACCACGGCGGTGCAGCCAGCGGCGAGAGCCGGGCCGAGCTTGCGGGCCAGCATCGAGGACGGGAAGTTCCACGGCGTGATGGCGGCGATGACGCCGACCGGCTCCTTGGTCACCAGGATGCGGCGGTCAGCCCATGGCGAGGGTACGACGTCGCCATAGGTGCGGCGGCCTTCCTCGGCGAACCACAGAATGTAGGCGGCGGCCGAACCGATCTCGCCCTTCGATTCGAACAGCGACTTGCCCTGCTCGATGGTCAAGAGCTCGGCGAGCACGTCCTGATTGTCCATCATCGCGTCATGCAGCTTGCGCAAGAGCTTCGAACGCTCGAGCGCGGTCGTCTTGCGCCAGGTCTTGAAGGCGGCGTCCGCCGCCTCGATGGCGCGGCGGGTCTCGGCCTTGCCTGACTTCGGCACGGTGCCGATCTTGAGGCCGGTGGCGGGATTGTTGACGTCGACCGTGAGGCCACTATCGGCTTGCACCCATTCGCCGTTGATGAGATTGGCCTGCCGCATGAAATGGCTGGTTTTCTGAAGCATGGTCTATCCTCCGTTCGGCGCACTGACGGGCCGGTCTGTGAAATCTTCGGTGAGCGTGCGCCATGATTTGAAGCCGGCACGCCGGAGCCACTGCTCTTTACCTAGGGCAAGGCCCGCAAGCAATCGCAAGATGGCATATAGGGGTTGGGCCAGCCCGGGACGAGAGCAGGTTTGCCGCTTCGCCTGGATTTGCGCATCGCCTACCCAAAGACATGCAGGACGACCGCCAGCCAGAAAGCCGTGGTGACGGCGGCGCAGGCGGTGGCGATGGTCATCTGGTTCGATGCCAGCGCCTGGCCGGTATTGAACTGTACCGCGATCAGATAGGAATTGACGCCAGATGGCATCGCGGCCACCATCACGGCCACCTTGGCTGTCAAGGGCGGCAGGCCGAGCAACCAGACGAAGACCAGGACCAGCGCCGGCATCAGGAACAGTTTCAGCGCCGAAAGCGCCAGCGCTGGTCGGACATTGCCCGAAATGCCGAAGCGACGCAGGCTGAGCCCCATGGCGAACAACGCCACCGGCCCCGCCGTGCCGGCCAGCGCATCGACCAGACGCATGGCGACATCGGGCGGCGGCGTATCGGTGATGCGCCATGCAAGCCCCGCTAAAATGCCGAGGATCAACGGATTCATGAACAGCCGCCTGAGGAAGCTACGGATAACACGCAAAAAATGCACGGGTTCGCCGCTGCCGCGGCCGAACACTTCAAACAGCACGATCGAGGCCATCAGCATGATTGGCAGATGCACCGAGACCAGCAGAGACAGCACCTCGAAGCCATCCGTTCCGAATATGCCGAGAATAAAGGGCGCGCCAAGCAGCACGATATTGGAGAACGCCGACGACACGCCGCCGACGACGCCGGCACGGGCATCCCTGCCGAAGACACGGGTGGTGACCAGATGGCCGGCGGCCCAGGTGATGGCGACTGCCGTGAAATAGACGAACCAAAGCGACCATGGCGTCACGCCATGGAAGTCGGACCGCACCATCGTCTGAAACAGAAGCAGCGGCATCGCTACGTTGACCGCGAAATCCGATATCCCCTCGCCGCTCGCCGGCCTGAGATAGCCGGTCAACCCGGCGAGATAGCCGAGCGCCACGAGGCTGAAGACGAAAAGCACGGTTTCTGTGAGCGGAGACATTTTTCAGGGATAGGCGAGCCATGCGCGCGGCGCAATCGCGCCCGAATTTGATCATCGTACGCTGGCAACGTTATACAGGGTTTGGAGTATCAGGGCGGACACGAACGGCAAATGACCTTTGTCGAAACCTCAGGATGCAATCTTCTCGCACGCATGTGGCTGACGGCTTTCGTCGCCGCCCTGTTTTGTCTTGCCGCGACGGCGCTTGCATTTGCCGAGGCGAAAAGCCTCAAGGGCGTGGCGCTGATCATCGGCCAGTCGAACTACCTGCACATCGCTGCCCTGCCCAACCCGGCCAGTGACGCCCGCGACATGGCCAAGATGCTGACCGACCTCGGCTTCGACGCCCGCAACGTCACCGATCGCGATGCTGCCAAGCTGAAGCGCGACCTCGAACGCTTTGTCGAGGATGCCGACGGTGCCGACGTCGCCCTCATCTATTACTCCGGCCACGGCATCGAGGCCGGCGGCGAGAACTATCTGGTTCCGGTCGATGCCGATGTCACGTCGCTGAAGGATGCCAACAACGCGCTCGTGCCGATTTCCGCCGTCATGGACGAACTGAAGAAGACAGTGCCCGTGACGATCATGCTGCTCGATGCCTGCCGCACCAATCCGTTTCCCGCGGACGCCGTGGTGCGCAGGGCGCCGACCGCGTCCGCCGAGCCCATCGGCGCCGGCGGGCTTGAACCGGTGCGTGGCGCCAAGGCGCTTGCCAATGCATCGGCGCAAGATGCCAGCCTGGGCACGGTGGTCGGCTTCGCCGCCGAACCGGGTCGCCCAGCGCTCGATGGCGCGGCCGGCGAAAACAGCCCCTATGCCGCTGCCCTGCTGCGCCACCTCGCGGCGATGAAAGGCACGGAGTTCGGCTCTGTCATGCGCATGGTGACGGAGGAGGTCTATCTCGACACCAAAGCGAAGCAGCGCCCCTGGGTCAATGAAAGCCTGCGCCGGCTGCTTTATTTCGGCGTCGCGCCACCGGAACCGACGGGCGATGACGGGCTGATCACCGGCGAGCGGCGACAGCTGCTTTTGACCATCTCCGACCTGCCCGATCCGAAGCGGGCGCAGGTGGAACTGGCCTCGCTGCAGGACGGCGTGCCGCTCGACGCACTCTATGGCGTGCTGAGGGCGCTGGGCACGGACAAGATCCCCGAGGACCCGACCGACCTGCAGAAGGTGCTCGACGCGCAAGCCGACCGCCTGAAGAAGATGATGTCGGAGCGCGCCGCACTGCGCACCGACGATCCCGAGATCAAGCGGCT
>NZ_PNOT02000089.1 GCF_002879535.1 Mesorhizobium intechi | reverse complement strand
AGCTCGAACAGGCCCGTGCCCCAGGCCGCGAGGGTCGGCAGCGGCATGCCGAGGCCGGCGAAATAATCGGATGTGCCGGCAATGTTGGCGAGTGCCTGGAAGCCGGACGGCACGAACAGCACGGCAAACAGCAGTCGCGAAACCAGAAGCAAAGCATCGCGGGTCATGGCTACCTCCCTTGCCGGCGCCCCCTTGGGCCTCAGCCGGCTGCCCCGAAGTCTACGCCTGTGAGGCCTCGGCCGAAACCGGACCCTGCTATTCCAGACAACGAAAAGCGGCGCGGAAAATTCCGCGCCGCTTTAATCGAGGCTTGGGAGGGAGGTTCAGCCGCGCTTGGCGTCGATCGAATAGGCACCGGCGCCCGATGAAGCCAGCAGCAGGAAGCCGCCGGTGATGGCGAGGTTCTTGAGGAACTGGATCATCTGCATCTGATCAGCCCAACCGGTATGGGCGACCAGCCCGGTGGCGACGGTGAAGATCGCGAGCACCCAGGCGGCGATACGGGTCTGGAAGCCGACGAGGATGGCGAGGCCGCCGATCAGTTCGATCAGGCCGACCACCACAGCCGTTACGGTCGGGGCGGGCAGTCCGAGGCCGCCAAAGTAGGCCGCGGTGCCGGAAATGGCGGTGAGCTTGCCGAAACCGGAAAGCAGGAAAATGACCGCGAGCAGGATGCGGCCGAGCAGGATGGTGACAGAGCTGTTGGACGCAGTGCCGGCGCCGGCGGTGGAAGTGTTGATGGACATGGTGTCTCTCCGAATGGGTCGAATGACCCTGAGATAGACGATGCCGACTGTTCACCAAAGCCGCCGATGTGGCGACACATTGTTCACAGGCTATACATTTTCGTGAATGGCAAAAGAGCGCGAAATTCGTGTCGGGTGATGCGAAGGCGGGAGTAAATTCTCCCACCGAAAAACACCTTACCCCGGATGCGTCATGTCCTCCGGCCGCACCAGCCGGTCATAATCGGCCTCGCTGACCAGCCCGGTGGCCAGCGCTTCCTCGCGCAGCGTGGTGCCGTTCTTGTGCGCCGTCTTGGCGATCTTGGCGGCATTGTCATAGCCGATGGTGGGCGCTAGCGCCGTGACCAGCATCAGCGAGCGGTCGAGCGCCGCCTTGATGTTGTCTTCTCGCGCCTCGATGCCGACGACGCAATTGTCGGTGAAGGAGACCGAAGCGTCGGCAAGCAATTGCACCGACTGCAGGAAGTTGTAGGCCATCAGCGGGTTGTAGACGTTGAGCTCGAAATGGCCCTGGCTGCCGGCGAAGGTCAGCGCCGCATTGTTGCCGAATACCTGCACACAGACCTGCGTCATCGCCTCGCACTGCGTCGGGTTGACCTTGCCTGGCATGATCGACGAGCCGGGTTCGTTTTCCGGCAGCGACAGTTCACCGAGGCCCGAACGCGGGCCCGAGCCGAGGAAGCGGATGTCGTTGGCGATCTTGAAGAGTGCCGCAGCCGCCGCGTTGATGGCGCCGTGCGAGAACACCATGGAATCGTGCGCCGCGAGCGCCTCGAATTTGTTTGGCGCGGTGACGAAAGCGATGCCGGTGATGGCGGCGATGCGATCTGCCACTCGCTCGGCGAAGCCGACCGGCGCGTTGAGGCCGGTGCCGACGGCGGTGCCGCCTTGCGCCAGTTCCTGCAGGCCGGGCAGTGTCATTTCGATGCGCTTGATCGACGAGGCGACCTGCGCCGCATAGCCGGAAAATTCCTGGCCGAGCGTAAGGGGCGTGGCATCCTGCGTGTGGGTACGTCCGATCTTGATGATGTGGTTGAAGGCCCGGGCCTTGGCGTCGAGCGCCTTGTGCAGGTGCTTCAGCGCCGGCAGCAGATCGTGCACCATACGCTCGGCGCAGGCGATATGCATGGCCGTCGGATAAGTGTCGTTCGACGACTGGCTCATATTGACGTGGTCGTTGGGATGCACCGGCTTCTTCGAACCCATGACGCCGCCCAGCATCTCGATCGCCCGGTTGGAGATCACCTCATTGGCGTTCATGTTGGACTGCGTGCCCGAGCCGGTCTGCCAGACAACCAGCGGAAAATGATCGTTGAGCTTGCCGTCGATAACCTCTTGCGCGGCCGCGATGATCGCCTTGCCGATCGCCGGATCCAGCCGCTTCAGCTCCATATTGGCTTCCGCCGCCGCGCGCTTGACGATGCCCAGCGCGCGTACGATCGAGGCCGGTTGCTTTTCCCAGCCGATCTTGAAATTACCCAGGGAACGCTGCGCCTGCGCGCCCCAATAGCGGTCGGCGGCAACCTCGATGGGGCCGAACGTATCGGTTTCGGTTCTGGTCTTTGGCGTGCTCACGGCAAGTCTCCGGTGTATCGATTTGGGCAAGGGCGTATCGCGTTGCACAAATGGCTTCAAGCGGAGATTGCGGACAGCCGGAATGCAAATCGGTTGAAGACGAGGGTTCGTCCTTCTTCCTTTGCGCGAGAAGGAGAGGACGCCGGGTATCGCCGTCGATCGCGAAGAGTCCTCCGCATCGGGCACTCCGAGATCGCCTTGGCCAATGCCAGAGCACTGCATAGTCGTGGCTGGGCCAAGCCGCCGGCCTATCCCGGGGTAAGAACTTCCTCGGTTGTCTATGCTTGGATGGGACAGCTGCGCCCATTCGGCAGGCCAGAGCAGGTCTACGCCGATGAGACGCATCGGCCATGCCCGCGGCGCGCTGGCGTGCCATCCTGGACGAGATCCGCCGCGCCGACCTGACCACCGAGGCGCCCGGCGAACCCAAACACTGATCATCGCCGGAGCGTGCGACCCGCTGTTCGGCAGAGGCGCACCAGCGGCGCTGTCGCGTTGCCTGGCGGGGGCACGCCTCGTGCGCGCCGAGGCGTGCGGCCACAACCCGCATTGGGAGGACCCGGCCCTTGTCGCAGGGGCCATCATCGAGGCGTTCGACGCCTAGCGCCCGACCAGGGATCGCGACGTGGGGGACAGCCGCAGGGTCTCGGTTGGTTTGGCCGGATCAAGCTGAGCTGCCCGCCAAAAGGCCCGCCATGCCGGCACGCCTGCGAGGGCGGCTTCGTGGCTTGCATGCGCTTCGGCGCTGTCGAACCGGGCGACGGACATAAAGATGTTCTCGCTGGCCCGAACCGGCAGCCGCGGAAAACTGTTTTCGGCATGTTCGGTGACAAAAGCGGCGAGGAGGCGCACACCGGGCGCCTTCATCATCGGCGCCGCCTCCGCCGCGAAGCGACTGGCGAATTCGGCCCCCGCTCCTGATCGCAAATGATGAATCCGGATGACAACAATACCACCCAAACCGTTCTGATTGCTGGAGATTTTGTGCTCGGCAGGAGCCGGCCGCTGAAGTCCTGACAGGCCGAAGCCGGCGCTCGGCCATGCCGGCTTCAGCAGCAGCACATCGTCCGAATCGATCATGGTCGCATTGGCTGCGTCGCGGTGCGCCGCCCAGATCGGCCCGTCGTAGAAGGCGGCCAGCGCCTCCTTGCGTGCGGCCATGCTGTCGAAGCCACGCAGCCAGACGAACATGTCCGGACGGTCCAGATCGCGGAACTGGCCGATGATGGTCATTCCAGCCGCTTCCTGGCCTTCGATGAACTCGCGGTCAAAGAGGGCAATCAATGTTTCGCGGCGCCCGGGCCTCAACGTATACTGCCGCAATTCGACGACGGGCGAGGCGAGCGTAGCAGCCATCGGCGCGACGTTCAGAGGGAGGTTCATCCGCTGGTCTCCAAAAACAGGGTGATCATCCTGTTTATAAACAAACCGGTTGTCCGGTTTTGTCAACTTGCTATTCTGTGACGATGTCAGCAGAGATTCGATCAGGCGCAAGGGCACGAAAGCGCGTCAACGACCCCGAGGGCATGCGCTGCAAAGTGCTCGATGCCGCCGAAGCCGCGTTCCAGGCGCGCGGCTATCACGCGACCAGCTTCGGCGATCTCATGACAGTGGCAGGTGTCAGCGGCGGCGCGCTGCATCATCATTTCCCGACAAAGAAGGCGCTGGCCCTGGCGGTGATCGAAGAGCGTGTGGCGGCAGCGGTCGAGGCGACATGGATCGCGCCGGTAAAGGCAGCGGTTTCGGCGCGCGAAGGGGTAAGGGCCGTGTTCGAGGCCGTCGCGACGGAACTGGAACAGCAGGGTTTCGTGCGCGGCTGTCCGCTCAACAATCTGGCGCATGAATTGTCGCTCGCCGATCCGGATTTCCGCGCTGCCCTTGCTGGCATCTTTGCGGCATGGCGCAAGGCGATCGCCGACAAGATCAAAGCCGACCAGCAGGAGGGCAGGGAGCAAGGCACCGATCCCCAGCATTTTGCGGCACTTGCCGTCGCTGGCTATTCCGGCGCCATGTCGATGGCCAAGACGGCGCAGGACCCAGGCCCATTGCGCGACTGTCTGGCGGCACTTGGCCAAGCCTGAGCCGCGGCTACGCGCGGTTGACGATGGCTTTTGAGGGCGGGCCAACCGATCCGCGCTCGAAGATCGATGTTGGCAGAATGAGCCTTTCCGCAGGGCGCGGATCTCCCTTCAACCGCCGGATGAGCAATTCCGCGACACCCTTGCCAAGCGCGTAGACGGGCTGGTCGACGACGGTAATGGGTGGTGTTGTCACGCTCGTCCAGTCCGCATTATGGAAGGTGATTAGCGAAATGTCCTCGGGAACCCGCAAGACGCGCTGGCGGATCACTCTGAATATCTCCAGTGCTATGACGCTGTCGGATGCAAGGATTGCTGTAGGCCGATCTGGCCCGGACAGCATCGCGTCGGCCACCCTGCGCGTTTCGGCGGGGCTTGTTGCACCAAGCCGAACAAAGCGTTCTGGCCGATCGATCCCGGCATCCCGGCACACTGTGAGGAAACCGTCGATGCGCTCGCGAACCGACGAGGTGTAGATCTGACCGAGATCGCGGTACTCATGCCCTTTGGCGTCGACCGCGGTCACATAGGCAATGTTGCGGTGTCCGGCATCCACAAGAATGCGGGTCGCCCGCATGGCGATGCCGCGGTCGTCGACCGTGACTGTATCGACGTCCAGATCGGGCAGCGCCCTGTCAAGCAGGGCGAGCGGCCGGCCTGAACGATGGATGTCGCGCAGGTGCGATATGTCACGCGATTCCGATGGCGTGACGATCAGCCCGTCGACGCGCTTGCCGATCAACAGCCGCACGGCTGCCTTCTCAACGTCGATTCTCTCGCCGGAGTTGGCCAGAATGACGTTGAACCCGGCTGCCCTTGCCGCATCGCTGATGCCGCGCACCGCGAGGCTGAAGAAAGGGTTCTCGATGTCGCCGACAACCACCCCGATGATGCCGGACCGGCCGGTTGTCATGCTGCGAGCCAGCTCGTTCGGCCGGTAGTCCAGCGCCTTGGCCGCGGCCGTGACGTCCGCGCGGATCGCATCGCTGACGACGCCGTATCCGCCGAGCACGCGCGCGGCTGTCGCCTTCGATACGTTTGCCGCCCGGGCGACATCGCTGACCGTTATCGACGGGGTCTTGGGCGCGGTTCTTTTCATCGGACGAACGACTACAAGAGTTGTTGACGGGAGGTCAATCTGGCGATAACGATTATCAAAGAGACCGGTCTCAATCAACAAGAGACCGGTCTCTTTATAGAAAATTGCGAGCTGGTAGGCTAAAGGGACGTCCTGCACATTCAGCGGGTCGCTGTCGGGGCGATGTCAAGCGCGGGCTCGACACAAATACCAACAAGAACAGACCTTCAGAGTGGAGAGAAGACATGAGCACAGGAATTCTTAAGTCGTTGATGTCACCGATCCAGATCGGTGTGATGGCTCTTCTGGCCATCGGCATCGGCGCCGGGTTGGCTTCGGGAGCCGCCGCCGCGGATGACAATCCCTATGGTCTTATTGATGCGAAAGTCATTTCAGTTGGCACGATGGGCGACGCCAAACCCTACGCCTTCACCCAGGCGGATGGCACGTTCACCGGCTTCGACATCGAGTTGTTCCGCAACGTCGCCAGCCGCCTTGGATTCAAGCCGGACCAGGTGATCTTCACCGGTCAGGAATTCTCGGCGCTGATGCCCTCGGTTGCGAACGGACGCTTCGACGTCGCGGTCGCGGCGATCGGCACGACGGAAGCGCGCAAGAAGACGGTCGATTTTTCCGACGGGTATCTTGCCGGCTATCTCTCTGTGCTTACCTCGGACAAGGCGATCACGTCGGCCGACGGGCTCAAGGGCAAGCGCCTCGGCGTCGTGCAGGGGACGCTCCAGGAAATCTACGCGGCGAAGAACTTTGTCGGAACCGATCTCGTCAAGTTCCCCGACAACAACTCGGCCGTTTCAGCACTCAACAACGGAACCGTCGACGCGCATTTCCTCGACTACGAGGCCGCCAAGCAGTATGGCGAGCGCTATCCCGGCCTCAAGATCGCAATCAATATCCCGTCCTTCGATGCCCCGGCAGGCTTCGTGGTGCGTAAGGGCAATGACAAGTTCCGTGGTGCCTTGAACACCGCCCTTCACGCGGCCATGCAGGACGGAACCTGGAAGACGCTCTACGAGAAGTGGTTCCCCGGTTCGCCCATGCCTGACCAGTATCTCCCGAAGAAGTGACCGCACCCGGCCGCCGGCGCAAAAGCCGGCGGCCGCACCTTACGCCGCCGCCGTGCTTGACGGCGGACGATGCGGGCAGCGCAACCGAAAGGCGGGCGAATGGACTGGCTTGAAAACTTGCGGCGCAGCTTCCTCGACTGGCAGGCCATGGCGGACGTGCTGCCCAGCATGATCACCATCGGACTGAAGAACACCTTGATCCTTGCGGTCGCGTCCACGGTGCTGGGTGTCATTCTTGGCATGATCCTGGCAGTCATGGGCATCTCGCACTCGCGCTGGCTGCGCATTCCCGCCCGGGTCTACA
Source organism: Mesorhizobium intechi (assembly GCF_002879535.1). Classification (GTDB taxonomy): domain Bacteria; phylum Pseudomonadota; class Alphaproteobacteria; order Rhizobiales; family Rhizobiaceae; genus Mesorhizobium; species Mesorhizobium intechi. The sequence continues at coordinate 6,182 of NZ_PNOT02000089.1, read as the reverse complement.
CGGATATTTTCCGCGGCCTTCCGGCGATCGTCACGATTCTGCTGATCGGCCAGGGCTTTGCCCGCATCGGCCGCGAAATCTTTGGCCCTTCGCCCTATCCGCTTGGCATTCTCGCCCTCAGCCTGATCGCCGGCGCCTATATCGGCGAAATCTTCCGCTCGGGCATTCAAAGCGTCGAGCGCGGGCAGATGGAGGCCTGCAGGGCGCTCAGCATGAGCTATGGCCAAGGCATGCGCCTGATCGTGATACCGCAAGGCATCCGCCGCGTCTTGCCAGCCCTGGTCAATCAGTTCATCGGCAACGTCAAGGATTCGAGCCTTGTCTACTTCCTCGGTCTGCTCGCGTCGGAGCGCGAGATTTTCCGTGTCGGTCAGGACCAGGCTGTGGTCACCGGAAACCTCTCTCCATTGCTTCTGGCCGGTGTTTTCTATCTCGTTATCACCGTGCCGTTGACCCATGTGGTCAATTACATCGACAATTCGCTGCGCGTCGGAAAGCAAAAAGCCGGCCTTGTCACCAGCGGCCTTGCCGAAGTGAGCGAACTGGAGAGCGCAATCAGCCGCCCGCACTCCGAGGCCGACCCTGAAGGCAACGCTGCGCTTCCCCGCTTCAAGGGCGGCAGTCTCACCATCACCGATCTCGACATGGCCTATGGCAATCTCGATGTCCTCAAGGGGGTCAGCCTGACAGTCAAACCGGGGACGGTCACCTGCGTCATCGGCCCATCAGGATCGGGCAAGTCGACGCTGCTGCGCTGCCTCAATCGCCTGGTCGAACCCAAAGGCGGTGACGTGCTGCTCGATGGCGCGAGCATACTGGCAATGAAGCCTGAAAAACTGCGGCGGCGTGTCGGCATGGTTTTCCAGCATTTCAATCTGTTTCCCGATCACACGGCCTTGGAAAACGTCATGCTGTCGCTGACCAAGATCAAGGGCATTCCGGCGCAGGAGGCTGAACGAATCGCCGAGACGCGCCTAGCTGATGTTGGCCTTGCCGCCCGCAAACACCATCGTCCCGGCGGTCTTTCCGGCGGACAGCAGCAGCGTGTGGCAATCGCCCGTGCGCTTGCAATGGACCCGGAGGTCATCCTGTTTGACGAAGTGACGAGCGCTCTCGATCCCGAACTGGTGAAGGGCGTTCTCAACCTGATGGCGGACCTCGGCCGGCGCGGCATGACAATGGTCGTGGTGACCCATGAAATGGGCTTTGCCCGCAAAGTCGCCGATCAGGTCGCCTTCATGGATGAAGGCCGCGTCATCGAGGTCGGCACGCCTGCCGCGATCTTCGACACGCCGAAAAGCACGCGTCTGAAGCACTTCCTTGCCGAAGTGCTTTGACAGCATGAGCCCCGAGACGGCCGCCCAATCCAACCTCACCAGTGAAAGAACATCCCATGGCTACACCACGTTCGGTCTCAAAGGTCGTTGTTGTCGGGGGCGGCATTTTCGGTGTCTCCTCGGCTGTTCATCTCGCAAGGCTCGGCGTCCAAACCGTCCTGGTCAATGATGGACCGCTCGCCAAGGGAGCTTCCGGCCGTTCGCTCGCCTGGCTCAATTCCGCGCGCAAGCGATCGGCGGAATATCATCGCCTGCGCATGATCGGCATCGACCGCTACCGGACGCTGTCGGCGAGGTATCCCGATGCCGCCTGGCTGCGTTTCGACGGTGGCCTGACATGGGACGCGGATGACGCCTCGAACGAGATCGACGATGTCTTCGCCCATGAAAAAGCCCTCGGCTATGACGCGCAACATCTGTCCGCCCACGCCATAGCCTCGGTCACGCCAGGTGTCGCAGCAAGCGCCGTCACACCGCAAGGCGCGATCTTCAATCCCGGCGAGGGCTGGGTCGACCTGCCGTCGCTGATCGAGATATTGATTGCGGAGTTCGTGGAGCGTGGCGGGCAACTGGTCACCGATGCTGGAATCGCCGCGGTCACGGTCGTCGACGGCCGTGCCACCGGCGTCACGACGACAAGCGGCATCAGCCTTGCTGCCGACGCGGTACTCCTGGCGACCGGCGGCGATGTGCCGCGAATGGTTGCGGACGCCCAACAGTATATCGCCGATGGGACGCCGATCGCGCTGCTCGTCAGGACCAAGCCGGTCGATTTGCCCCTGCGGGCCGTGCTCAACACGCCGCGCGTCGCTATCCGGCCGACACCGGACGGAGCCCTCGCGCTCGATTCCGCTTGGTCTGAAGAAGAGGTGGTGGTCAATTCGGACGGCACCTACAGCGTCAAGGCTTCGACCATTCAGGGGCTGCTCGACGAGGCCTCGAAGGTCATCGAGGGACATCCAAAGTTGGAACTGCAAAGTCACGGTGTCGGACCCAAGCCGATCCCCGGAGACGGCGAGCCGGTCTTTGGTCAATTGAAGGATATCCAGGGATATTATGTTGCCTTCAGCCATAGCGGCGCAACGCTTGGCCTGATCGCGGGCGAGTTGCTTGCCGGCGAGATCGCCAGCGGCATTGAGCATCCGCTGCTTGCGAACTTCCGTCCAAGCCGCTTTTGATCAGACCGGTCCAAAAGGCTTCCTGCGCGCCATGCCCCCTCTACGCGGCGAGCGGCTTGATCGTCTCGTAGTCGTTGAACGATTCCGCGCTGACCGCGACTCATAGGCGTGGCGACGGAGATCATCCCGCCCGCGACCGGCCGAAACTCGCTTTGGATGCCGGGCCACGCCAAACGTTGATTGCGATGTCGATGGTCAAGACAGTGCAGCCGAAACTGGACGGACGGACGTCGCCTGTGCTGAAATTCCGCCGATGATGAAACGCGGGGCGCCACAATTGCTTTCACGACGCTGCTTTCTGATGCAGGCCGCGGGTCTTGCCGCGGCCGGAGCGCTTTCACGCCCGGCGCTCGGACAGACCGGGCAGCGCATCCAGCCCATCGACGCCACCTTCCTGTTCATCGCCGATGTCCATGCCTGCCGAATGGCGAGCGGCCTCAGCCCCAACTGCCGGCTGGAGGGCAAGACCGACGTCGCGCTGCTGCGCAATGTCGCGGCGCTGAATGCCATCAATGACAAGCACTGGCCGGCCGAGATCAACGGCGTCGCCACCGGCTTGCGTTCGGCCGGCAACCGGATCGGCATGCCGCTCGGTCTGGTCGTCGGCGGTGACATCACAGACGATGGCGGTGGCCAGATCACCCAGCCGAGCGAGGGCACGCAGCTGCTGCAGTTCAGCCAGCGCTATAGCCAAGGCGTCGGCTCGGATCGCGTCCACATGCCGGTCTATGTGGGGCTCGGCAATCATGACCTCGACCAGAACGGTCCGCCGCATCATGTCGATTGGTACCGGCGTGAACTGCGCGACTACGTTGAGGTCAACCACCGCCCGGGCGTGTTCTTCAAACCACCTGTGCCGGCCACCAGCTATGATGTCGACACTGACTGCTATTCATGGGATTGGGGCGGCCTGCACCTGGTCCAGGCCCATCGTTTCACCGGCGACACCGGTCACGGCGCCGACTCGAGCCTGCCTTGGCTCAAGCAGGATCTGGCGACCTATGCGGCGGATGGCCGCCCCGTCATCCTGTTCCAGCACTATGGCTGGGACACGTTTTCGACGGAGCGGTGGGATCCCGCCAAGCGCACCTATGACGATGACGGCGCCGGTGCGCCGCACTGGTGGGGCGAGGGGGACAGACAGGCGCTGCTGGCGGCGATGAAGGGCTACAATGTCGTCGGCATCTTCCACGGCCATCAGCATGACACCCCGCTGATCTACCGCCGTGACGGGCTCGACCTGTTCAAGCCGAAGGCCGCTTATATGGGAGGGTTCGCCGTGGCCCGAGTGACCAGCGATGGCATGGACGTGGTGCTGGGCGAGGCAATCGGCGACCAAGGCGAGGTCACCTTCACCAACGCCTTCAGCAAGGGCTGGAGCACTTGAAAAGTGTGGCCCTGATGGCGGCCTTTTCGATTGGCCACGCATCTCGCTGCGGGATCAGAGTGCCTTCCTGACCTTGTCCTTCACGTCGCCATAGACCTTCTGAACCTTGCCGGCGACCTTGTCGGCCATGCCCTCGGCCTGGGTCCGTCTGTTGCCGGTCGCCTTGCCGACGGCCTGTTTGACCGCGCCCTTGACCTGCTTGGCCAGACCGGCGACGTGATTCTTGTTCACCATGTTCCGCATCTCTGGGAGGAGTTTGAATTCGGGGGAATTCGTCCGTCGGCAACAAACGGGCCGCCGTCGATTACGTTCCGGGCGCTGTTGCGGAATAGGATGACTGCGCGGACCCGCTTCCGGTGGCAATGCTGGCGGGATAGGTTGCGCGGACGCACCGTGCGCATGGGGAGAAAAATGGCGGAATTCACGCTCTACATCGGCAACAAATGCTTCTCCTCGTGGTCGCTGCGGCCATGGGTGGCGATGAAGCATCTGGAGATCCCGTTCGAAGAAGGTTTTGTGCGGCTGCGTACGCCCGAGACCTTTGCCAATCTGGCGAAGGTGTCGCCGACCGGTCAGGTGCCCGTCCTCGACCACAAGCCGTCCAAGGGAGGGGGCAGGATCGTCTGGGAAACCCTTGCCATTCTTGAGTATCTCGCTGACCTGTTTCCCGAGAAAAAACTCTGGCCGACCGATATCGGCGCCCGTGCCTTGGCGCGCGCGGCGGCGACCGAGATGCATTCCGGTTTTCGCGAGGTACGCTATGGCTGGCCGATGAATTTGCGGCGACCGAAGGGGCACAAGCCGCTCGACCCGGAAGGGGAAGTGCAGCGGGCGCGCATCGAGGCGCTGTGGCGCGAATGCCGCGAGAAATACGGCAAGGGCGGTCCGTTCCTGTTTGGCGATTTCACCGCGGCCGATGCCATGTATGCGCCGGTCGTCACCCGCTTCGACACCTATGGCGGCGAACTCGCGCCCGACACCAGGGCCTATGTCGACGCCGTGCTGGCAATGCCGGCGATGCGGCACTGGTATGCGGAGGCGGCGAAGGAGCCATGGCCCGAGCCGGGGCCGGACGAATAGACCGAATGACGGACAGCAATAAGGGTTCGCTCCTGGAGGAGGACCGATGGCCAGCCACGAAGCACCACCTGAAGCCGCGACGACAAGGATCTTCCATTGCCGGCTGATACCGCCGCGGCCGGACTTCGCCTTCACCATGACGGACGCGGAAAGAGAGCTGATGAGCCGGCATGCCGACTATCTGCGCGCCAAGCTGCGCGACGGCATCATGATCTTGGCTGGCCCGGTCGCCGATCCGGCCGGCCCTTGGGGCCTGCTGATCCTGCGTGCCGGCAGCGAGGCCGAGGCAAGGGCGGTGACCGATGGCGATCCAGTGGCAAGGTCGGGTCGCGGCTTCCGCTACGAGATCCTGCCGATGATCAGCACGATCATGTAGGGCCGACACCGCAAGCTAACGGCCTGGCTCCGGCCACAGCGCCTCCAGCATGTCAGGCAAAAGCTCGTCGAGCAGATGCTGGGACCTTGCTTGCGGTGTGAGGCGCGAAGACTTCCCGCTCAACGCCAGATGGGCCGTTCACGGCTGAGCAGCCTGCTAAGATCATGGGGCTTGTCGACGCGTCGAACTCCACATTCTCGGGTCGCCCAAGCAGCGCCTGGATCGTGCGAGCGATGGGAACCTTGGCCTGTTCCAATGCCGCCGCCAGCCGCGCATCGTCGGCCAGCAGAAGGTCTATCGCATCGCCCGGCAACCGGTGCCGCTGCGCGAGCCCCACCCAGTCGCGGGCCGTCACAATGATTCGGGAAAGAGCCTGGCCTTTGGCACAAATAAGAACGCCCCTCGCACCGGTTATTGTGCGGGAGGCGTCCTTTGGTCAGCGTTCCTGAGATTGCTCTCTGAAATTGCTGACCAAAAGGAAATGCGCTGGCGTGGAATTGGTTCCGGAGTGGTGTGTTTTTTTCCGTTCATCAGTTGAGGTTCCATTCGCGTGACAACCTGAAATTGAATATGAGCCTCGGAGAAAACCAGAAATTGACTCTGCGACAAAAGCAGTCTAGAAGAACTATGTCGATATTTGTTTGACTGACTTTTGTTATCCGCGCATGCATGCGCGCCTTTGACGAACTTCCCCATCAAAAATCGAGACAAAAATCGCGGTGCAGTCGCACCGAGATTACCGAATATTTGCCATGGAAAGGGTTCGTTTATGAGCACCGGCACAGTTAAATGGTTCAACGCCACCAAAGGTTTTGGTTTTATTC
>NZ_PNOT02000273.1 GCF_002879535.1 Mesorhizobium intechi | reverse complement strand
GGCTTGGCCCCGACCGTGTCGGGGCCAAGCAATCGAACGACCATGATCGCCGTCGATCAGACAGAGCCTGATGGGAATGACATGCCGGCCAGATTTCGGGCGAAACCTGCCGCCTCGTGCGGGTTGACGTCGGCGGCGCGGATCAGATTGTCGAAGTGCTGGGTCAGTGCCTGGACCGGCTGGGTGGCGTTCAGCACGACATACATGTCGCCGACATAGATGGCGGCGCGATAGGGGCCGAAGATGGTGAGCGGGATCGAATAGCGCATGCGCCCGTCATAGAGAAACAGGCGGAAGGTCGGATAGAGATCGTCGAGCAGCGTCGCCATATGGGCGAGCTGTTGGCGGCGGTCTGCCTCGGGAAAGCGATCCCATACGCCGAGGCCGCGCGCGAAAATCTCGAGCGTGTGGCGCGGCATGCAGACTTCCATGTCGGTTTCCGGGCGGCGGTTGTATTCGATGCGGTACTGTGTCTCGCTGGCCTGCGCCAGCCGACTCCTGTTGGTGATGTTGGCCTCGTAGTCGACAAGAGCGCGGGTTCGCAGCAGATCGGGAATGCCCGCGGGCACGTAGCGGATCTTGGTGCCCGCTGCCTCGGCGAACCATTTGGCGAGCAGCGTGCGGTCGAAACCATCGGGCGCTTCCTCGATCTCCAGGCTTTCGCGGATTTCGCCGGTGACGCCTTCGTCCTGGCTGAGGCCCAGCAGCCAGTCCAGGGACACCTTGAATTCGGCGGCGATGTTGAGCAGCGTTTCGGCACGCGGCAGGCGGGTCGAGGCACCTGACATCAGCTGCGACAGCGCAGACCGATCGATGCCGACTGCTGACGCGAACGCCGACTGATTGAGGTCGGAGCGTGTCAGGAGCAGCTTCAGACGCTCCCGGAAAATTGCTGACAGATCGCGTTTGTCCATCGCCCGCTTCTCCGCATGTTGAGGACAAATTTGCGCTAAAGTAGCCTGTGGGGCGCCTCAGGCGTAAATGAATCCCTAAGGTTGTTTACAATGTATAACATGTGCGGTCAAAAATGCGCAATCGCAACATTTTGTATACTTTGTCGCGTTGAGTGGAATCATTTCTCCTGACACTATGCTGTCAGGAGCCAGTGGGGGTTCCGACGACTGAGGGGCAGTGGTCGATAGCATGACAGGCAAGAGCATCAAGCGACGTAACGCACCAGCCATCGAGTGGCCGACCGCGGTTCTCGCTTTCTTCTGCTACGGAACATGGCTTGCCACCGGTTTCCTGCTCTGGCCGTCCTATCCCATCCTCGCGCTCGCTCTCCTTGGCTTCGTCCTGGCACTGCAGTCGTCGATCATGCACGAGGTGCTGCATGGCCATCCGACGCGCAGCGCGTTGATCAACGAAGCCTTCGTCTTCCTGCCGATCGGCCTGGTCTGGCCGTTCCGCCGCTTCAAGACATTGCATTTGCGCCACCATGCCGACGAGCGGCTGACCGATCCGCTCGACGATCCGGAAAGCTATTACCAGGCGCTGTGGCAGCATGACGATTTGCCGCCGACGATGAAGTTCCTGCTCAAGATCAACAACACCATGGTCGGCCGTTTCTTCCTTGGCCCCTGGCTGTCCTGCATCGGCTTCTTCATCGACGATTTCAAGCAGATGGTGGCTGGCGACAAGGCGATCCGCAGGGCTTGGCTGCTGCATGCGATCGGCCTCGCCATCGTAGCGCCGATCGTGCAGTTCGGCTTCGGCATTCCGCTGTGGCTCTACATCCTGGCGCCGGTCTGGCTCGGCCAGTCGCTGATCGCGATCCGCACCTTTGCCGAGCATCAGTGGTCCGAGCATCCGGAAGGCCGCACGGTGATCATCGAGCGCTCGCCGCTGTCGTTGCTGTTCCTGAACAACAATCTGCACTTCGTCCATCATAAGAAGCCCACGGCGGCCTGGTACCAACTGCCGAGACTGTTTCGCGAGCGTCGCGACGAATGGCTGCGGATGAACAATGGCTATGCCTATCCGAATTATTTCGCGCTGATCAAAGCCTACGCCTTCAAGGCGAAGGAGCCGATCGTGCATCCGGTGCTGCGGCGGGCGCCCG